>NZ_WQGD01000007.1:0-197894 GCF_013034475.1 Ruegeria sp. HKCCA6837 | reverse complement strand
CCCACCAGTCCCCGAAACTCTAGTCCGAAATGGCCCAGAACACGGGGGCTAGACAACCGCTTGTACAAAGAATTCAGACCCTTTATCCGGTCGGATAAAGGCATGGACAACACGCAAGATGAATAGATCGGTCAGCCGACGTTGAGCGAGACGTTTAGATGTTGCGGCCACAACCCGATTTGCCGACATTCACCTCCAGAGAAAAATCTGGCGCGCGTGAATTCTCCAATCGGGAGACAAAGCCGCTATCTGAGCAAAATGGTCGAATGACTTTATCAAGCTCAGTGCATCAAGATCAAACGGCTCCGTTAGGTCGTTTTATTGGGGCGCTCAAGGCACAAAAAGCTAAGCTTAGACGAACAGAATAGACCCAGACCAGACTGTAGTAATGGATTAGCCCGATCTGGTAGCGTGGCAAGCTGTGCCAATTTGAGTTAAACCTTCTGAACTTCCAGATATAGCATTGCGTGATCCGAGAATTTCTTCACCCAAGCCTTCCTCTGCGCCTTGTTAGATTTGTCATTCCAGCCGCTTACCTTTACATCTGCGCCGCGGAATGATTTGAATTTTAGATGATCCATCGCCACGACATGGTCCAGATCACTTGGACCATAACGCTCGCTCCAATAGGTTGCGCCTTCGCTTTTTGTCAGCAATTGCATGTTCCTGCGCTTGGCAGCGGCGGCAAGCTCCTTTATCTCCCTCTCTCCGCTGATGTCCTTGTCTGAACCAAAATACTCCATGCCCATTGTATTCAGATCCCCCAAAAAAATGTAGTTCGGGGTCTTTCCACCCGCCGCCTTCTTCAGGACGTTTCGGAAATCAAATGCCTTGTCGATCATGTAATTCCGAACGCCAAACCCACGCGGATCGGGCATTGACTTCACATGGAGGAAGAGAATTGGATAGGCCTCGCCATCTATCGTCGGTGTAACCAGCAATCCGGGGCGTAGGCTTGTTTGCCCGGCCTGAAACTCGTTCTTCTGTGTAACGAACGCAGGAAGAGTTTTCCGGATTCCGACCAAAATCTCCTGCATCTGCTCACCTTCGGTGATGAAGAAGAAATGGTTGGGCATCGAGTTCATCAAGTATTGGGCCACGATGCTGCTGCGCACCTCGATGATCGCCACAATGTCTGGATTGACCGCCGCAATCTCATCGATGATTGGTTGAATTGGTTTCTTTGGTGTTTTCTTCTTTTTGTCGGTTGCCCCGAAATGCTCGACGTTCCAGGTCAAAACAGAAAAAGCCTTTGCCATGAAAGTGCTCCTTATACCAATGGTGAAACTATAATACCAATAGTGAAACCATAGCCTGGACGATGTAGCAAAGATAGAGAGGCCCCAACGCAGAGCACGCACTGCATTGCATTGCATTGGCAATTTAATTCATTCGGCTATTCTCGCCTCCAAGAGCCAACGGCCCGTAAAGGCCGTTGCACAATTGGTATTGACGCTATGGCGCGACCCATCAAAAGGCGCAGTTCGCTGAAATCGCTCGATACTGGCTGTGAAGAAGGGCCGCCGTGCGGACAAAGCCGCCTCTTGCGAATTGACAACCTTTAGTAGTTTGCCTGAATAAAGTCTGAGTGTCCGTCATCAAGATTTTTGGGACAGATTGCGTCCTGATCTAAGAGAGAGTGTGTCGCATTTATTGATGTTATGCTGTCGAAGGCGTTTGTATTGGCGAACAGAATAGACGCCGCGAAACAGTGTGAACGCTCTGCTAGAACTGCGAATTGCGCAAGGAGGCCAAAAGATACGGTGCGGCTCCAATTTTTAGATGCATCCCAAAGCAGTTCGGGTTGCAACGCTCCATTGTTGGCAAACTATCTACACATAAATGGTGGTCATTAGGGTGGATGAATTTAGTAAATATTGGTATTTTTACACTAAAGTCAATAGGTTAAAGTATTGAGATGGTGCCGGGGGCGGAATACATAAGTTAAAGTAAGTGTATATTTTTAAATTACAAAATATTAGCAAATACTACTCGATACCCCGAATGGTACCCCCAGTGAAGAAACTGCCTCGCCTGCATTTGCAGTGTACTTACCGCGACCATACACCATGTAGCGACCAATTTTGACCTTGAGCACAACGACGCCCTAAAAAAAACCAGTCTTTTGTATGATACGAGCTTAGCGATCAATCTGGCAGCGAGCCTGCTTCATAGATTTGAACATTGAAGGCAACAATCTGATCATTCGCTGATGCATGCATTTGCGACCACTTTGCAAACCAAGCCCTTAACACAAAACCCGTCAAAAAAGCTGTTAGAAAGTGACACCAGGTCCGTTTGTAGATTATCCTTTGGAAAGCTACTTTTTCAGGCTTAAGAAAAACGAGAAAAATGGCAAACAAGCTGGCCACAATGTGGTTCGACGGCCCTTTGAGGTTAGTTGACCGGGTTTGTATTTCTTCAATGCTCGCCACAGATATGCCTGTCACCTTATACACCCATGGGGACATTCCGAATGCACCGCCTGGCGTCGAAATCAGGGACGGCAACGAAGTACTTGATCGGGCGTTAGTCCAGCGGCTGGTGCCTGTGGCGAAAAAAGATCAAGCTACCTGGCTGCCAACTGTTCAATTCAGTGATTTTTTCAGGGTCTTTCTGCAACGGGCTGGCGGAGGTTTGTGGCTTGATAGTGATGTGTTGATGTTTCGCCCCTTTGAATATCCTTCAGATGACGTCTATTTCGTGCGAGAGGTATCCGGCGGAATCGGCGCATCTGTTTTCTACCTTCCCCCCGGAAACCCGACTATTGGAGAATATGAGCGTCTACTTGAGCAGGATAGTCTGGTGCCAGACTGGCTTGAATATAAACGCCGCATTTTGCGTCCAATGTGGTATCGCCTGACCGGAACATCCTATTCCGCTTCGGACCTTGGGATTACGATCTATGGCAACGAGGCCTTCCGGCAGCTTGCGAAAAGACACGACCTTTATGGTCATGCACAACCACCAGCGACCTTCTATCATTGGTCTGACGCGAAGAATTTTGACGTTTTTCGCGACGTTCCCTGGCAATTCTTTTACGATGATCCTTGCCACATCGGTTTGCATATCCACAAAAAGTCCAATGAAAATATCGAGCATCCGGAGCCCGGCAGCCTTTGGCACAGAGCTCTTAAAGACTTCTCGTGAAATGACCCGCGATTTTCCCATCCTCGCCACGAGAGGAACACTTCGAATTTAGATCTTTCTGGCGATGCTTGTGGTAGACTTGGTACTAAGGTTGCCCGTTTTCTGGCTCGGACTGAAGATACGCCGCTATCCGAAGCAATGCCCGTTTTTGGTTGGCCTGATTTGACGGGGGCAATTTGATTGCAAGCGCATGATTGGCCTGAGGCCCATCGGAATGATGGTTTGCTGCGCTTCTCATTCATTTCCTCTCGAAACGGTAAACACCATCCCAAGCGGCCGGTGGTTTAAACGCAAAACTGCTGCAACGTTCGATAAAGACATCTACAAGACGCTTGTTAGCTGCGATTTCTCGATGCCTCTGGAGGGCGTCTAATGCATCAGCCCATTTTCCAGACTGATACAAGGCATAGCATGCGCGCCATTCTTCGAGTTCGCGTTTCTTGGCTGCGCTCACCAGAAAACCACCCTCATCATCTTTTTCCGCGATTAGTTCAATGATACGACTAGGAAAGCTAGTCCCGGCAGGCACGACAAAGTCAATTTCGCGCAGCAAAAACCTGTTCTTGACATGAACAGCCACGTCTTCCGATATAAGAATCCTTGTACCGTAAACTTTGTTCAACCCTTCTAGTCTGGAAGCAAAATTAACGGCAGCACCAAGCGCAGTGTATTGCAATCTTGAGAGAGACCCGACATTACCGACCACTACGCGACCGGTGTGTAGGCCAAAACGTGTGTGCAACGGACGTAAGGGTAACGCTCCATTGTCAGAATTGAGTTTCGCCTCAGCCAGTAAACACGCCAAAGCTGCTCGACAAGCATGAACAGGGTGATCAGAATCATCGAGTGGAGCGTTCCATAGAGCCATAATGGCATCTCCAATGTACTTATCCACTGTACCCTGATTACCGGATATCTCTTTTTCCATTGCTTCGAAATACTCGGACAAAGCAGACATCAGAACTTCGGGTTCAAGTCCCTCGGTCTGGCGCGTAAACCCTTTGAGGTCGGCAAACATAAGGGTTACATCGCGCGACTCTCCCCCAACACTAATTCTCTCTGCTTTTGAAAGGATAGAGCGCACCAGCTCCTTTGGTACGAACGCACCGAAACTCGACAATCCAGCTTTCATACTTGCAATGGCTGCTCCGAGTTCGGCGACTTCCTGAATATTTGATTTCAGGTTCAAGTTCTCACTTAGCTCAAAGTTACTGACTTTTCTCGCTTCCGTTGCCACGCGAACAAGATTTTTGCTCAAAAGACGGGCGACTACAAAGGTAAATGAGACAGCCAGAACCAAAGCAAGTACACCTATTTGCATGGCGCGAGTCGTGTTTCTTTTTATTTCTCCGATAAACTCATCTTCCGGCACTATTAGCCCGAGAGTAGGTTGGGCACCGAAGACTTCAGGAATTGGCATCACAGATGCGATATAGTTTCTTTCATCGGATGCTGGAGCTATGCGGAAAAAATCCTGCTGACTGGTTCGCCATCTTTCAATGACACTGTCAATAATTTTGCTACTACCTTCAATTGACCCGTTCGTATTGGAACTTACGAAGCGCGGCTCTCCACCTTCGGACCGCGTGCTGGTGTACGAAAGTAGGCGACCTTCGCGATCCAGCATGAAAACCAAACCATGATCGCCGATCCTGATATCATCTAGGATTTGCGAAAGTGCCGATATTGTTATGTCGAGCGCAACGACGCCAAGCATATTTCCGTCGTTGTCGACTACGGTTTTTGAGAACGTTGCGCCCAGACGCCCTGTGCTCTCAAACTGATAAAGCGGCGAAACGTAAACGCCGCTTTGCTCGAACGCCCCGCGATACCAAGGGCGCGTTCGAGGATCATAGACAGTGGTTCCACTAAGAAATGGGGTGGCTAACGAACTGCCATTCGACCAAAAGTAAGCTTCTACGCGCTCACCAGATTGTTCGGAAATTATCCGTTGGACGCGATCTACTCCTTCCGGCACTGGCAGCGCGCTTGGTCCAAAAGTTTTCCAGTGTTTTGGAAGGTTTATATTCTGATAAAAGTCTCCGGATTTCTCTTCTCCAAAATACAAGCCATAGTAGTGCTCATTGCCTTGAATCTGCGAATAGAGCACGTCCAAACCTGCACGTGAGCCAGCATACTCCGAAAAATTTGAAAGAAAGACGGACGCGGAAGACACGACACTTCCCGCTCCACGTACTACGGTTAGCATCTCATCGACTGACTGACTTCTGGCCTCGACCATCCTCTCTTTAACGGTACGAATGGCCAGTTCCTTGTTGCCAAAATAAAGAATGGCAACAAGCATTGTTGTTACGGCTAACGTGAGGAACGTGAATAAAGTCGCAACGCCGATATGGAGACGTACTTTCATGCTCTCAATTAGTCAAAATGTTGCAATAGAAGTTCACCCACTCATCGCCATACAAATAAGTGTCTTGAGTGCATTGTTCCCTGAGGACAAAAAGAATTGGCACTACTATTCTTCCTTGGATTGTTCGGCGCTTTTCGTTCGCCCAAACCGAACACTAAAGGACGGCATATCGTGAACCAGCCAATAGGCGAGTGAACAAGCAACCACTAGAAGTGCCAGGCCGACCAAATCCAGTCCACTGGTTTTTTCTGTATCGAGTATAATGACCTTTCGTGCGACGGCCATGAGCGCCGTCGCAACCACTATCTTAACATGGATTACATCGTCGCGAAGATAGATTGTGATGTTTACGAATATTTCGATGGCAATTAGCACCGCCATGAAGGCGCCAAAAGTAGCTAATATTTCAGAGATTGTTAGTATGAATACAGGTTGATTGATTAGTTTTTGATATAGGGTCCAGGCCACATCCAAGACGCCAAGTAGTATAACCAGAACCATCATAACGGCCAGAATACGGACGGCAAACCGAATTATGACCTGAAGTTTCTCTATAAATGGATCCTTGTGTTCCATTTATCACCTCCCCCTCTTTGCTAAGTCAAGAATCCAAACGGGCGTTCTCTGCGCCACCATCGCTTGCTCCCCAAAGGAAATATCTTGTACCATCAGTGCTTCATTTCAGCCGAGCTTACCTCGACGATTTTTGGCTTCACTCTAACGCCAGATGTCTTTTGTCCTGAAGGACTGGCTCGCTAGCCCCGTCGAAAGAAATTCCGAAATACTCATGGTCAACCACAAAAGAAACCACGAATTGTTTATTACGCTACTTGCCAATCGACAGAAGCCGATGACTATTCTTGAGTTCGCTTAAAGACGCGTCGCAAACCACTCCGAGAGGCCAAAGAGGTTAGATCACTCCGTCGACAAACTTAGCAAGATCCTCCTTTCCAAACAAAACAAGTGACCACCATATTAGGGTTAACAATTTAAACCCACACTCTTTCCACTCAAACGAATTTAAGATTGAACATCTCTTTCAGACCGGAAAGCACGAGTGTTGGAAGCGCCGCGACAAAGAACGTTCCCAACAGATGTGAAAGAGGCAATGGAACCGTGCCCAGAACGAAATGGCCCGGAGCAGAGTAAATTGCCAACAACGATAAAACGATTGAAATGCCGACTGCGCCTAGGAGCATTGTGTTGCCAAGCGGCGACTTGCGGTAAAGTGTCGTTGTAGTTCGCGCGTCAAATACATGCCAGATTTGCGCAAATATGAGAGTCATGAAGGCAGCTGTTTGTGCGTGCTCCAGAGAGGCGCCGCGTTCGAGAAACTCTTGAAACACGTAGTAGGTCAGAAGACCCAATGCGCTGCCCCTGATCAGAATCCGCTCTTTCATTCCACCGCCAAACATGTCCTCGTCGCGCGGGCGTGGCGGACGTCTCATTAGATCAGGCTCGCTTTTTTCAAATCCCAGCGCCAGTGCTGGTAAGCCATCTGAAACTAAGTTCACCCAGAGGATCATAAGCGGTGTGATGGGAAGGAGGGGATCTGCTCCCATCAGCAGAAAAGCGAAAAGAATGGTTGTAACTTCCGCAACGTTGGCAGTCAGAGCTTGCCGGACGAATTTCAGTAGATTGTCAAAGATTCTCCGGCCCTCACGAACCGCCGTGACAATAGTCGTGAAGTTATCATCCAGAAGAATCAACGCGGCGCTGTCCTTGGCAACCTGTGTCCCGGTAATCCCCATGGCGACACCTATGTCAGCCGCGCGAAGCGCAGGCGCATCGTTCACGCCATCTCCTGTCATCGCGGCCACTTCACCATTGGTCTGAAGTGCTTTAACGATGCGAAGTTTGTGCTCGGGCGTCACGCGTGCAAATACAGCTGCGTTCTTCACAGCGCTATTTAGATCTTCATCTTTCATTTGGTCGAGCTCGGCACCCGTGAATACTGCTTGCTGTGAACCCGACAGTACGCCGATTTGCTCGGCTATAGCCTTGGCGGTGACCGCGTGATCCCCAGTAATCATAACCGTACGGATTCCGGCACTAGTGGCTTCTGCTACGGCATGCGGGACTTCTTGTCGGGGGGGATCCATAATACCATGGATACCAGCGAGCACGATTTCCTGTTCTGGGTTGTTGTGATCCAGTTCGTCTGGAGAAACTTCGCGATACGCTACCGCCAAAGTTCTGAGAGCCCGCTCGCCAAAGCTGTCAATGACATTTTCTATGTCAGCTCGTAGTTCTGGCGTTATTTGGCACTCCTCCTCGCCAATGCGGACCTTAACCGCTCGCGACAAAATTACGTCAGGCGCTCCTTTTGCAACCAAAACAGTCCGCCCGTCGGGGAGCTGTGCAAAGACGGACATCATTTTTCGTGTTGAATCAAAGGGGAAAGATTGAAGAGCCTCACTCCGACGAGCCCTCAATTCTTCGACATCAATTCCAGCCTTTGCCGCAGCGACCAGAAGCGCACCTTCAGTCGGGTTACCTTGCACTGAGGTGTCAGCGCCTTCACCAATCAGCCGGGCATCATTGCAAAAAGCAGAGATCATCAGCACAGGCCATAACGGTGTCCCCTCTTCGACCTTTGTGGCTTCGTTTTTCGAGTCCAGAAATTCCCCTGACGGGTCAAAGCCAGCGCCACTAACGTCCCAGGTTTCGCCCCCAGCCCAAATGCGCATCACCTGCATTTGGTTTTGTGTAAGAGTTCCAGTCTTGTCCGAGCAGATAACAGACGTGGCGCCTAACGTTTCCACCGAAGACAGTTTTCGCGCCAGAGCGTTATTCGAAGCCATGTTCTGAGATCCGAGCGTCAAAAGTATTGTGACGACAGTTGGTAGGCCCTCTGGAATGGCAGCTACTGACAGAGAAATTGCTGTATTTAGCATTTCAGCGAGGTCCATGCCGTTGATAACGCCGATGCCAATGACGATAGCCACGACGATAAGCGCCGCGATAATAAGTACCTTCGAAAGCGCTTCGATTTTGAGCTGCAGCGGCGTCTTTGGTTCCTTAGCTGCTGACATCAGATCCGCGATATGGCCAACCTCGGTTCTCATACCAGTTCCAACTACGACGCCTTCGCCGGTTCCACCTGTGACAAGGGTACTCATGAAGCCCATGTTGAGGCGATCGGCAAGAACGACCTCCCGATCGTTGATCTTGCGATCATGTTTGTCCACAGGTTCGGACTCTCCGGTCAGTGCAGCTTCGTCGGCCTGCATTCTGCTGGCTTGAAGAAAGCGAATGTCAGCGGCGAGGATATCACCTGTTTTAACTATCAATATGTCGCCGGGAACCAGATCAGAAGCAGCGATTTGTACCTGGTCACCATCTCTTCTTACCAAAGCCTGAGGGGCCGACATCTCGCGAAGTGCGGCGAGTGATTGTTCTGCCTTGAACTCTTGCCAAAACGAGATGAAGGCATTGAAGATTGCGATCACAAAAATCGCCACGGCGTCGATCCAATGTCCAGTGAAAGCCGAAATAACCGCTCCCACCATAAGGATTATTAGAAGCGGGCTCTTAAATTGAACGAGCAGCATTTTCCACGCCGGGTCAGCCTCGGTTTCTGATAGACGGTTCAATCCGTATCGGGAGAGGCGTTCCTTTGCGGTTTCCGAGCTCAAGCCGTGTTTAGGATCTACAGCTAGTGTCTCGGTCAAAGCAGTTCTCTCGATTGCCCAAGGTGCTGTCGGAAGTGCGGCTCGGTCGTCCGTGGCATGGGAAGCATGCTGCATAGAAGCCCCTTTTCGTTACGACGTGGGTGCAAATTTTCGCGTACACGTAACGCGAATCATCGATAGTCTACTTCCTACCCTCGATTTTTCACTTTACGTTGAGCCATTTTGGCTCGCCAAAATTTGAAACGAATCTAAATACATGCTCGTTTTTTTATGTCGCTCTGCTACCAACGCGAGAGTCTACTATGTCCAAATTCAAGTTTCCTACTGCATTTACAATCCTGTTTGCTCTTATCGCTATTGTAGCGGTTCTAACTTGGGTCATTCCTGCGGGCGAATACGAACGTCAGATGAACGAAGCTCTGGGCAGCGAAGCTCCTGTTCCGGGCACTTATCACGAAGTCGAGTCTAACCCCCAAGGACTGACTTCGGTAATTCTCGCACCAATTGCGGGGATGTACGACCCTGGGCTTCTCGGAAGCTCTTCAAGTGCAGCAATTGATGTCGCTCTCTTCGTTTTGGTTATTGGCGGCTTCCTGATGGTCGTGACCAAGACTGGTGCCATCGACGCTGGCATTGGGTGGTTGCTGCTCAGGCTTGAAGGCCGCGAGATTTTAATGATTCCAATTCTGATGATTGCTTTTGCATTTGGCGGCACCAGCTATGGCATGGCTGAGGAAACATTGGCATTTTATGCTCTTATTATTCCGGTCTTTATACGTGCGGGATATGATTCACTCACCGGTGTCGCAGTGATCCTGCTAGGAGCTGGAATAGGTACTCTTGGCTCTACCTTCAACGCATTTGCGACAGTCGTCGCCTCGCAAGGCGCTGGTATTCCGTTTACCAATGGCATCGTTTTGAGGTTCATTATCCTCATACTCTGCTTGGCAGCTGGTATCGCTTTTGTCATGAGATACGCAAAGCGAGTAAAAGCCGACCCCTCTGCATCTGTGGTTGCGGATCAAGCCGAGGAAAACAGAAAGCATTTTCTTAAGGGGTCCGCCGGCGATGATGCTTTGCCAGAGTTGACACGAACCCGTTCCGTCATCCTGCTCCTGTTTGGAGTTACGTTTGCAATAATGATCTATGGTGTCGTGGTATTGGGGTGGTGGATGGCCGAGATGTCTGGCCTGTTCCTTGTTATGTCTATTATCGTCTGGTGGGTCGGAAAAACGGATGAAGGGTCCAGAATGGACGAAGGGACCTTTGTGGAAACCTTCGTTGATGGCGCGCGCGATTTGCTGGGCGTTGCCCTGATCATTGGCGTCGCGCGCGGTGTTGTCGTCATTATGGACGCGGGCAAAATCACCGACACAATATTAGCCGGAGCCGAGGGGTTTGTTTCGGGGCTGAGCGAGTTTGCTTTTATCAACGCGATGTTCGGCATTCAGGTTTTGATGTCATTCCTGGTGCCGTCCTCGTCTGGGCTGGCCACGCTTTCGATGCCGATCATGGCCCCACTTGCAGATTTCGCCGGTGTAGGCCGCGATTTGGTGGTCACAGCGTACCAATCGGCAAACGGATGGGTGAACCTATTCAACCCGACATTTGCTGTCGTCATGGGGGGGCTAGCCATTGGCCGCGTGTCTTATGACAGGTGGCTACGCTTTGTGTTCCCGCTGCTTGTAATTCTTGCAGCGATCATCTGCGCGGCACTTACCGTAGGGGCAATTACCGATCCGGGGATCGACGGGTCCACAACCGAGACTTCAGACACAACATCGAACTGAGCCGTCGCAATGACCGATCGCTCCGCTCCAGAGACGACTTCGACATCGGGTGCCCTAGGGCTGACGGCCTGTATCGCTTTGGTTGTAGGAAACATGATCGGGTCGGGAGTGTTCCTTCTACCAGCGTCACTTGCACCGTTTGGGCCAATTGCAATTGGTGGGTGGATTCTGACTTCGGCAGGGGCGCTTGTTCTTGCGATCATATTCGGAAGGCTGTCACGCGTCGTTTCGAAACCCGGTGGCCCCTATGCCTATTCGCAAGAAGCATTCGGCGACTTTGCAGGCTTCATTATTGCATGGGGGTATTGGATCGCACTTTGGACCGGGAACGCCGCAGTCGCAGTCGCGTTGGTGGGATATCTGGGATTCCTGTTCCCGATTATCATCGAAGTGCCGATGTACGGCCTCTCGACCGCATTGGTTGCAATCTGGACGCTCACCTTGGTTAACATCCGAGGGGTCGAAGGCGCTGGTTTGGTTCAGATCGTGACCACCGTTCTCAAACTCGCGCCGCTGATATTGATTGGCACATTGGGTATCTTCTGGATCAACACCGAGAACTATGTTCCGGTAAACCAAAGTGGCACCACGGCGTTTACGGCGATTTCTGCCGCGGCAGCTCTGACGCTTTGGGCCTACCTGGGCCTTGAATCTGCGACCGTTCCCTCTGGCGATGTTATCGAGCCGGAAAAGACCATTCCACGCGCCACCGTGATCGGCGTGATTATTGCGGCAAGCGTCTATATCTCAGTGACCGCCGTTTCGATGGGCGTCATTCCTGCCGAGTTGCTCGCTGTTTCCGCCGCGCCTCTGGCAGCCGTCGGTGAGGTGATGTTTGGTTCCATTGGCGGCGTCCTTGTTGCGGTGGGCGCGGTGATTTCGACCTTTGGCACTTTGAATGGCTTTACGCTGCTCAGTGGCCAGGTCCCTTACGGTGCCGCATTGGATCGCGTCTTCCCTGCAGCCTTGGGCCAAAAATCCAAATTTGGAACGCCTGCTAATGCGTTAATCCTGTCGAACGCGCTAGCCTCGGTTCTGATCATCATGAACTATGCGCAAGGGCTGGTCGCCGCATTCAACTTTGTCATTTTGCTCGCCGTTGTCGCCAGCCTGTTGCCCTATGCCATCTGCTCTGTGGCCGAGATTTTGATCCGTCTGAAAGGCGGGCAGGTCTTGCATGGCCCGGAACTGGCGAAGGTCGCCGTGCTGGGCGCGCTTGGGTTCGTTTATTCGGTCTGGGCCTTCATCGGCTCAGGCGCTGAAACTGTTTTGGTTGGCTCCGTCCTGTTGCTTATGGGCGTGCCCATCCACGTCTGGGTCCGCTGGAGCCAGGCCAATGAAATTGAAGACATTCAGAAAACGGATAGTTCGAAAGGAGAGTTGCAATGAAGCTCGGCGTTCATTCCGAGATCGGAAAGCTCAACAAGGTGATTGTCTCGCGCCCTTCACTGGCGCATGACCGACTGACACCGCGAAATTGCGAAGAGCTTTTGTTCGATGACGTGATCTGGGTCGAACAAGCTCGCAAAGACCACGCCGAGTTCTGCTCGCTCATGCGCGAACGCGGGGTCGAGGTTTATGACATTCAGGATCTTTTGGCTGAAGTGCTTACTGATAGTAGCGCTAGATCTTTCATGCTTGATCGATTGATCATTCCAAAAATTGTTGGCCTTGGCGTGTCTGTTGAGATGAGGGCTTGGTTGGACGAGATGAAAGCCGCGGATCTCGCGCGCCACATGCTTGGGGGTATCATATTCGCGGAATTGCCCAAGGGAACCATTGACCCAAAATTCGACGATTTGATCACCCAGAGTGAGTTCGTATTGCCCGCTGTGCCTAACGCCCTTTTCCAACGCGATCCTTCGTGTTGGATATTCAACGGTGTGACAACGAACCCGATGTTTTGGCCCGCTCGCAAACCTGAGACCTTAATGATGCGTGCGGTGTATAAATTCCATCCGATGTTTAAGGAAGCCGAGTTTGATATCTGGTGGGGCGACAGCGATGAGGATTTTGCCAATGCCTCAGTCGAAGGCGGTGACGTGCAGCCTGTAGGTAAAGGAACTGTGTTTATCGGAATGGGTGAACGAACGACGAGTCAAGCCGTTACCCTTCTCGCGCAGGCACTATTCGAGAAAGGCGGGGCAGAGAGAGTAGTCGCCTGCGCGATGCCAAAAAGCCGCGCGGCCATGCATCTGGATACCGTCTTCACTTGTCTTGACCACGACAAAGTGACTGCATTCACGGAAGTAGCGGATCAGATCACTTGCATATCGCTGCGCCCGGACGACAAGAAACTGTTTGATGCAAGGGTCGAAGAAGGTCACCTGTTCGACGTTTACAAGGAAGCCCTGGGGCTGAACTCACTTGAAGTCATCTCGACCGGTGGCAACGAGTTCCAGGCCGAGCGCGAACAATGGGATGATGGCAACAACGTTGTGGCCCTCTCGCCGGGTGTTGTCGTCGGCTATGCGCGTAATACGTTCACGAACGGAAAGATGCGCGCAGCTGGCGTCGAAGTGATCGAAATCTCAGGTCAGGAACTGGGACGCGGTCGTGGTGGCGGCCATTGTATGACCTGCCCGATCGACCGCGACCCCGCCTATTGAATTTACTATGGGTGCAGCCGCCTGCGCCCTTTGATTTTTGTTAGGGAGAGACAAAATGGCATTCAATCTAAAAGGCCGTAGCTATCTGAAAATCGCCGATTTCAGCCAGCGTGAAATGTTGTACTTGCTGGATCTGGCCCGTGACCTTAAACGCGCGAAATACGCCCGCGCCGAACAGCCGTCGCTGACCGGCAAGAACATCTGTTTGATCTTCGAAAAAACGTCGACCCGTACCCGGTGCGCCTTTGAAGTGGCCGCCTATGATCAGGGTGCCAACATCACCTATCTCGATCCATCGGGCTCGCAGATCGGGCATAAGGAATCGATGAAGGACACGGCTCGCGTATTGGGACGCATGTTCGACGGGATAGAATTTCGTGGTGCGGGCCAGGACATGGTTGAGACTCTGTCAGATTATGCCGGTGTCCCGGTATACAACGGCCTGACCGACGACTGGCATCCGACCCAGATGCTCGCGGACATGCAGACCATGATCGA
Source organism: Ruegeria sp. HKCCA6837 (assembly GCF_013034475.1). Lineage (NCBI taxonomy): Bacteria > Pseudomonadati > Pseudomonadota > Alphaproteobacteria > Rhodobacterales > Roseobacteraceae > Ruegeria > Ruegeria sp. HKCCA6837. The sequence goes on along the minus strand of NZ_WQGD01000007.1, from coordinate 183,841 downwards.
ACACGCCGACAAACCCCGCAAGGACATCGTCTATGCCTATTCGGGCGACTGTCGGTCGAACATGGGCAACTCGCTTCTGATGTTAGGCGCGATCATGGGTTGCGATGTGCGGATGATTTCTCCGAAAGAAACGCAACCCCATGACGATGTGCGTGAACTGGCTAGGGAACGCGCCGCAAAATCGGGTGCGCGGTTGACGATCACGCATGACACCTCGGCCGTGGAAGGCGCGGACTTCATCCACACCGATGTCTGGGTGTCCATGGGTGAACCGAAAGAGGTCTGGGCCGAGCGGATCAAGCTGCTGAGTCCTTATCAGGTCAACATGGATCTGATGAAGAAAACCGGAAATCCGGGCGTCAAGTTCATGCACTGCCTGCCTGCCTTCCACAATCTGGAAACCAAGGTTGGACAGGACATTTACGAACAATTCGGCATCACCGAGATGGAAGTAACCGAGGATGTTTTCGAAAGCGATATGAACATCGCATTCGAGCAAGCCGAAAACCGGATGCACACCATCAAGGCGATCCTCGTCGCGACATTGGGAGCCTGATCATGGGACGCGTTGTTGTAGCACTTGGCGGCAACGCGCTTCTCAAACGGGGTGAGGCTATGACGGCGGACAATCAACGCAGGAATGCGAAGATTGCCGCCAAAGCCCTCGCCCCGCTCTGCGAAGCGCACGAAACCGTCATCACTCATGGCAATGGTCCGCAGGTCGGGATGCTAGCCCTGCAAGAGATTACGTATACGGATGTCGAGGAGTACCCGCTGGACGTCCTCGTCGGCGAAACGATGGGCATGATCGGCTACATGATCGAGCAGGAGCTTGGGAATATCCTGCCCTTCGAGCATCACATCACCACCCTGTTGACCATGATCGAGGTCGACCCCAGCGACCCAGCCTTCGACAACCCGACCAAGTTCATCGGGCAGGTTTACTCCGAAGCGGACGCCAAGAAAGAGGCGGCTGACAAGGGCTGGACGGTGAAACCGGATGGCGAGTACTGGCGACGCGTTGTGCCATCGCCCCGCCCGAAACGTATCTTTCAGGTCGAACCAATCCGTTGGATGTTGGAAAAAGGCGCGACAGTGATCGCTGCCGGCGGCGGTGGTATTCCGACAATGTACGAGGCAGGAGCTGAACGGAAACTGGTCGGTGTCGAGGCTGTCATCGACAAGGACTTTGCCTCTTGTCTTCTGGCGCAGAACCTTGGCGCGGATTTCTTTGTTATTGCTACGGATGCAGAGGCCGTGTTCCTTAACTGGGGAACGCCTGAACAAAAGGGTATTCGATCGATCACTCCGGATGCGTTGGATGAATATGATTTTCCTGCAGGATCGATGGGGCCAAAGGTTCAAGCCGCGCAAGATTTTGCGCGATCAACGGGCGGCCGAGCGATCATTTGCGCCCTAGCCGATGTTCCCGCAGCAGTTCGCGGTGAAAAAGGAACTACGGTTTCTGAAAGCGCGGGAGAGACCAGGTTTCATTGATACAATGGGCCCAAAGAAAAATTGTTTTAAAGCCCTCTCTGATGTGGACAATACTCTCTGAGCTGGCCCACCGAATTGCTTTCTTTTGACTGCCCTTTTCGTCTTGTCGGCTGGCACTTAATTTTTGCCATGAACCCAACAAGAAGCGGCGTCGACTGACGCTTTTAACTCCAGTGAATGATACTGGTTCGAAGGGAGTTCACGTTTCTTCAAACCGTTGGCATCGTTTGTCGGGATATGGAACGAGCTCTGTAAGAGCATTTGACATCTAGAACATACCAAGCACAACTCACTTCGCTATTTAACCGGTCCACGCCGGCATGAAATGCACAAATAATGAAGTGAGCTTTTCAGTTGAATTGGGTTTTGACAAGGGCCGTAAGGCGGACTGAGAGGCAAAGTGATACGTGTCTTTAACCCAAGACAATAGCAATGCAAGAAGTCCGCAAAATACGAAAAGCGTTGCTACAATCGCAGGAGCCCTATCAAGATCATATTTGGCAGGCTTAAAACCGGGGAGGCGGCTTAAAGCGATACGACCGGTGTCCGACGACGTTCTGCTACGCTATCACTTTGGCTGCAACAGTCATTTACAGGCCACCAAATTTCATGAAACCACCCCCTATGGTAGGTTCGAGACGAACAATTGGATAATAAAAGCATTAGCAATATCTACAAAGAAAGCCGAAACTAGCGGCAGCACAATGAAGGCAAGCGGAGATGGGCCATACTTATGCGTAACAGCCGTCATGTTTGCGATGGCCGTTGGGGTAGCTCCAAGAGCGAAACCTGCGAAACCCGCTGACATGACGCCAGCAAAATAGTTTCGCCCCATGGTTCGATAGACAACGAATATGATGAAAGCAGCCGCAGCCGCAGCTTGAAGCGTCATAGTGATGGCTAAAACACCAGCGGAACCCGCCAAAGTCCAAAGTTGCATACTCATTAGAGACATTGAAAGAAACACCGCTAGCGAGAAGTCTTGCAATAGTTGTAAGGAGGCGGTCCCCGTTGGCGTCTTGATCTTTGGAAAAACTCTGGGCGTCAGGTTTGCAAGTAAAATGCCAGAAAGAAGGCATGGCACAAAGAGCGGTAAGTTTGCTCCGGTTAATTCCAGCGATTCATCTGCTATGTAACCAATCACAATCGCTACATGTGTCCAAAGAATAGCTCTCATCATTCCAGGATTCGTCGGGCCACCGTTTAGATCGGTAGGAGCTGTCACCTCAAAAGCCTTTTCCTTGGCACTGGAAATCGCCGTTTTCTCTTTCGCGCTTGGTTCGAGCCGGTCGCGCGCAATTAAGTAGCTGGCGATTGGTCCTCCAATTAGGCTCGCCATGATCAATCCGATTGTGGCCGCAGCTATTCCGAGTTCCGCCGCGCCCGCCACAGCGTATTGTTCTTCCACCACTGGGCCCCACGCTATCGCTGTTCCGTGACCACCAATCAGAGACGTTGTCCCCATCATCACACCAGCTTGAGAGGGCAACCCGAACAGCGAAGCACCAAGAACGCCTATTCCGTTCTGGACAAACATGTACCCAATTGTAAGGACAAGCATAACGCCCAGTAGAGGTCCTCCTTTAACTAGGTCCGAAAACCTAGCGTTCAGCCCAATGGTGGTAAAGAAATAGATCAATAATGAGTCACGCGAGGCCAGATCATAGATCACTTCACGCCCTGTCATAGTCACAACGCCTAACGTTACAAGTGCCGCCAGCAAGCCCCCCGAAACCGGTTCTGGGATCGAGTACTTGCGCAGCAACTCAAAGCGCTCTGTCAGCCTTGAACCTAGAAAGTACACGACGATGCCCAGCGTCACAGCAATAAAACTATCCACCACTATTGGTTCTGCCATGAGCTTTCTCCTAACTTCGCAGCACAACAAATCAATCAAGAAACAAGCCGAACACGTGCACCCAGAAGATATGGTCAAACGTTAGAGTACTTTTAAACAGCGGTGCAACAGGACAACAAAAGTTGAATATGAAATTAAAACGGTGTTCGCAGATTGGTCTTCCTAAAATGCGGGTGAGCCGGTCTAGTTCACCTGGGGGTCAACTGAACGCCCGCAAAAGGCTCGTACCGGTTAGTGCTATCCGTTCAAGCGCAATGCCAAAGAGGATGTATTCTTTCCACTTTAAAATGAGATGTGCAATGAAACGATCCTACTGCTATGTTTGGTTTCGAAAAAACATGCGAACCGGGTACCAAGCAATTAAACTCAGAGGGGTTATCAACTTGAAAAAACTCAATAAATACGCCATTGGTATCGTCTTACTCGCCTTTACTGGTAATTGCGCAACCGCAGAAGGAAACACATATTCTTACGTTTTTCTTGGTGAAGAGACAGTCCTAAACGACATTGAAAACTGTGTATTTGAAATCATGAAACAAGGTGTCGAAGTAGACAAAAACGAAAGCCAAATATTCCATGAGTTAGCACAAGGGATAGTCCTTGTTTATGCGCAAAAATATGTTGGCTTCAAAACCACTGGGAAAATACCAGCATCATACACCGAGGAAGAAGCCGAGATATTGCTTTCAGGTGAAATCGACGATTTTTTCGATCACTGCTTTGAGTAAATTTGAAATGACCAGCTAAAAACACAAGAACCCGGCTGTTGTCCGCTCCCGCAAACTAGATGTATATTTGAATACAACAACCGGCATTGGAACAACTTAGTTAATCTGTGCCTATGATTTTCAGTTGCAGCGGGAGCCTTCTCAATGTCGAATAAGACAACTCGTTTGCTGCCATACTTTTTTGTTTTTTTTGCCTTCTTGAGCTTCAACGCAGCCTTTGCTCAATCCGCGGAATTAGCGGAGCAACGATTAGATTGGCTCCAACTGGGCATGGGGCTCTTTGGCGGCTTGGCGCTATTTTTGGCAGGGTTAGACCTTTTATCTGAGGGTCTGAAGAAGGCTGCTGGAAACACTCTCAGAGATGTCCTTCAAAAGCTTACTGTGAACCGATTCATGGGCGCTGCGACTGGTGCTTTTGTCACCGGTATTCTTAATTCCTCTTCTGTTACAACAGTACTTGTTGTGGGCTTCGTTACAGCCGGCGTCATGACGTTGGCGCAATCCGTCGGCGTTATCATGGGAGCAAATATTGGCAGCACTGTCACTGCGCAGTTACTTGCATTTGACCTTTCTGCGTATTCTCTGATTGCAGTTGCTCTTGGCTTTTTTATGACGTTTGGGAGCAAGAACGAGCGCCCCAAGTACATAGGTATGATGATAATGGGCCTCGGATTGGTTTTCTACGGAATGGGTCTGATGAGTGATGGCATGAAGCCTTTGCGCAGCTACGAACCCTTTCTGGAAATCCTCGCTAGCATGGAACAGCCACTATTTGGTATTTTGGCGGGCGCTCTATTCACTGGGTTGGTTCAATCCTCCGCTGCCACTGTTGGTATCGCCATCGCGATGGCAAGCGAAGGATTGCTGTCTCTTCAGGCTGGGATAGTCTTGGCTTTGGGTGCAAATATCGGGACCTGTGTCACCGCTTTGCTTGCGGCACTTGGTAAGCCAGTCGAAGCCGTTCGCGCGTCCGTTGTCCATGTCTTGTTCAATATTGCCGGTGTTCTAATTTGGCTTCCGTTTCTAGGAATACTTGCTGACATAGCCGTAAATGTTTCGCCCGCCGCCGCGGACAGTCTAATTGGAAAAGACAAACTTGCAGCAGAGGTTCCTCGGCAGATCGCAAATGCCAACACCATTTTCAATGTCCTCAACACTATAATTTTTATAGGTTTCGCAACGGCCTTCGCACGTCTCGCGGAAAGACTGGTCCCAGAACGGCCTGAGCCAAAAGAAAAAATCATCCAACCCGAGTTCCTTGATGATGGAGCTCTGGAAGCGCCAACGATTGCTCTTGAAAACGCAAGAAGAGAGATTGAGCGGGTTGGGCACATCGCCTTGGAAATGATGGACACCTTGGGTGAGGGAGCTGAACATCACGATAGAGATGCGTTAGACGCGGTCGCAAGACGAGACGATGAAGTGGATATTCTAACTTCGGAAATCATGAAATATCTCGGTCGCCTTCTGCAAAGTTCACTCACGGAAAGTGAAAGCGAAACACATCACAAACTTGTCGCAGCGATTATGAATATTGAGAGTACAGCTGACATCGTCGAAACGGACATGGTGGAGTTGATCAAGAACTTCATCGATGGCGACTATGCCGAAAGTAGCGAAACAACCAGAGATATGGTGCAGGGTCTTTGGAAATGTGTAAGAGAGAGCTTAGAGCTCGCAGTTCGCGCTGTTGGCAACAAAGACGAACGTTCCGCTCAAGAAGTACTATTGCTCAAAGACGATATTCGAACTCTTTCCGACCAGTTGTTCGAAAGACACGCAAAGCGACTGAACATCGACGAACCCCGATATTTAGAGCGCGTTCGATTGCTAATGACATTTATCGAGCAATTGCGCCACATGTATACACTGACCAAACGCGTCGCAAAAACACAACTTCCAATCGAAGTCGCCACAGACGCGACATAAGCTGTTTGCACGTTGAATAGCAGAACCATCACCTTTGTGACGTCAGATATGAAGCAGCCTTTGGTTACAATGGTGTTTGAAAGGATTTGCTCCCACCCTAGGGTTGCTTAGTATTTTTGCGGGACGGTATGTTCGAACGAAATAGACTTTGCAGCACCTTTCCTGTGTTTTCGACGCTTTGGCAATTCAGGGAGAACGAATGGTTCCTCGTCGTAAGGTATCGATTGAAGTAAATGTGAGATGCAGTTCAGCCGGGCAAGACGTTTGTTGTCTGCCGGGACACGGAACCAAGGCGCGTGATCGCTGTCTGTTTCCGCAATCATACGTTCATAGGCTTCGGTGTAGTCCCACCAACGCGCCCATGACTCCAAGTCCATCGGGCTCAACTTCCAGTGCTTCCTTGGATCGATCATGCGATCCTTAAACCGTTCTTGTTGAACCTCTCTACTGACGTCAAAAAAGTACTTCAGAAGGATGATCCCTTCTCTGACCAGGTATCGTTCAAATCCAGGTACATCTGTAAGGAAGTTTTCGTATTCACTGTTTGTACAGAAACCCATGACCCGCTCAACACCCGCGCGGTTGTACCAACTGCGATCGAAAAGGACGATCTCACCTCCTGCAGGGAGATGCTCAAAATACCTCTGCACGTAGACCTGGGTTTTTTGCCGATCACTTGGAGCGGGAAGCGCAACGACCCGAAACACTCGTGGGCTTACACGCTCGGTAATGCGTTTGATGACGCCGCCTTTTCCTGCAGCGTCGCGCCCTTCGAATACTACAACAACTCTCGCTTTTGTTCGTTGCACCCAACCTTGGAGGTGGCAAAGCTCGACCTGCAATCTCTTTATTTCTGCCTCATAGGACTTTTTGGAGATTTTTGTCTTTGTCGCCATTTCCTTCTCCTCCCACTTAACAGTAGTAGTTAATTTAGGTGGGTTTAAGGTGAGTTCGTTTCCTAGAGTCTTCGAAATCACCTAGGCGCTAAACTTTACAATCAACTGGCAATTCTCTCGTCCAGACCACCACAGTCTGGCAAGTCAAACTATCCAACAACCTAAGCGTCCAGAATTTCCGGCGCTTCTATTATTGGCCACCAGACATGTGTGGACAGCCATTCATAATCGGCCCCACCCGCACCGTTCGCACCAGTTGATTGCTTGTGGGCAAGAATTAGCTCTTGGCTGAAACGATGCCCTCCTCGGACGAACTTTGTAAGCTCGCGGTGTACAGTCCAGTTTAAAGCCAAACCCATTTCTGTGATTTGAAACCCATCGTCAACACGCTGTATGTTCGGGTTAGTCAGAAGATGAAGCTGCCGTCTTACGCTGGTCTGAGGGAGGTTAGTATACTTAGCTAAACCCCGAGTGGTCCATGGTTGGGGATGAATAACAAGAGCTTGATGCACCCTCTGCATAGGAGGAGGATACTTGAAATGATCAAAGCTGATTTGCCAGCGGCGCCATAGTCTTAACCGATTGCGCTCAGATTCACTCATCGACATAATTAGATACTTTAAAGACTGTGATTTAGCTGACAAGCCAGATTAAGCTACGTTCTACTAGACAACAACTGTGCATTACCTCGGCGGATGATCGCTCCAAAGGTTCCCCGACTTAAAGCGCAAATAACCGTAATCAAACAGCGCCCGCATATATTCTGGGTCGAACGGCTCGCTTAGAGGATGGTCGAAGTCCGCTCCAATCCATGTTGCCCGGTATTCTGCGCCTCTTTGAAGGCTGAGCTTGTAGGCTAATCTTAAATCATCAACACCTTGAGCTTTGATAAGCGTGGAAAGTGATCGCGCTGATACTTTGAAGACCCCTGTCTCTGTTACCCTCAACTCAGGTTCCACTTTCCCGTTGCGTATCGCGTATAGTTTTCCGCCGCGCGCGTATTTTCTGGGGATATCCCATCCCGGCACGTACGCGGTTTGAGAATATACACCACCGTCAACGTGCAGTTCATCCCGGACACCTTCTTCAGTTTCAACATCAATTAAAACCGGAGGAAAAACACCCGGAATTGCCGCGGATGCGAGCAAGACATCACCAAATGTCTTTTTTGCGTTTGGTGAATTACTGTTCGCGATGGCGCCCAGATCCCACAGCACTGGTCTTTGTGCATCCAAACTCACCGTCTGAACCAACAACCGCCGTCCGCGACGATGTTCTTTGGCAATCTGCGATAGAAAATCGTCGGTTATGTAAGTTTCGATAAGTTGTTTTAACGGGTCAGAGCTTTTGACAGAGGAACCACTTAGGATGCCTGTTACAAATCGGCCCCTGAATATCCGCGACGGTGGTAGCCCACCGTAAAGCTCTTTGAGATCAAAATCATAGTCGGAACCCAGAAAGGCGAATGGCGCGGCCAACGCGCCTGTAGAAACCCCTGTAACGACCATAAATTCTGGGCGCGTGCCGGACTCGCTCCATGCGGACAGAATACCGGCGGCGAAGGCTCCATCCTCGCCACCGCCCGATAGTGTTAGTGTGTAATCTGAAGAAAGTTTCGAAGCGCGCCTTTGACGATGGGCCTCTTCAAGAAGTTCACTGATATTGGAAGGAGCGACATCAGCCCAATAACGAGCGCCTTCGATGCCTGGGACCTGCGGGTTCTTGAGATCTGTCTCGTCTACCGGGTTTCTGGAAATACTTGAGCACCCTAGTTGGAAAAACAGCAGTAGGAAAACACACAGCTTACTCCAATGCATGCGCCCCATCTTCTCCACTCCCAGCTCCATTGGATAAAACTAAAACAAAGGCCAGTACACTGTCTTGGACCAATACTCTTGTTCGTCGTTTTGGCCCTCAAAGCGCATTGAGCGTTGCAGTCTTTTGGGCCGCGCTAAAGCATAGCATACTAAATGAAAACGTATTTATCATAGAGTCAACGTTTCTCTGAAGGGGCCATTTCTGTACTGGTTGGTAGGACGTCGGTGTGGGACGTCTGCTCAGCACGAGACACAGGTTCAACTGACCATATCCTTTGTCCCAAATACAAAGCAAAACAGAGCATTACTGCAAAATTCACCCAATAGAGCGCGATGTCACCGAAGTAAGTTGTAGCGGCATTCGCGATCAGGGGACCGGTAATAGATCCTAAAGTCCAAACCAATAACATGGTTACCGCCGCCGAAGACACAAAAACCGGAACCGTTCGGTCCAACGCGTGCGCCACAAGCAAAGAATAAAGGGTGAGCAAGCTACCACCCAGCAACACCAATATGATGGAAAGCACCGCGAAACCGATTGAGTTGTAGTCGAATGAATTGACGCTATGGTCGTAGTCCACGTCGACCAGAACCGCCATAAGAAGAAGAACTACTGTCGCGGTGACCGTAGCTATCAAGATTACTATCCGCCGGTCCATCTTGTCGGATAGCCATCCAAGCGGAAACTGAAAAAGGACACGCCCGAGGTAAACTATGGCGACCATAAGGGCCACATCAAAAATGGCGACCCCTAGCTGAGCAGCATTGTAGGGGACTACGCTCAACAAAGTTGTAGACACCATCCCCATGGCGAACACGCCTATGGCTGCGGCCGGGGCGTCTTTGAATAATCCGCGTATTCGAATGGGTACGTTGGATTCATTGTTGGGAGGAGATGAGCGAGTGGTCGAGATAACCACAATCGAAACGCAGTAAAACAAAGCAACGTAAACGAATGCCTCTCGAATATCTCCAGGCACGACAAAAACTAAAAACTGACTGAACACGGCGACAACACCGACTATTATCGCATAGACTGCGAGAACTCTTCCACGGCTCTTGTCCTCCACAGTTTCATTGAGCCAAGTGTCACCGATCGAAAAGAGTCCTGCAGTCGCCAATCCGGTTAGGAAGCGCAAAAAGACAAGGAACGGGGTGCTAGCGGAAACTGAGAACAGGATGGCCACCGCTATCGTGATAGCTGCTCCAGAAGCAAATGCACGGATGTGGCCAATATCAGCAATCGATCTGGCGACAACAAAACACCCAACTAAAAATCCTGCAGAGTATGCGGACGCCGCAAACGAGGCGGCTTCTTGAGACGCCCCAATTTCAGAAAACGCGAGCGGAACCAAAGTACCAGATCCAGCAGTGGCCAGTTGAACAGCAGCCATTGCAATGAAGAGTGATTGAAGATTGAGAACTTGGTTTCTGATTGCCAATGCACCCTAGCTCCAAGTTGCACCGAGGCTCGGTAAGTTTTTCTTACTTGTCGCTTCTACTCAAGTAGACGCGCAGTATCTTCCACAAATCAATGCTACTTCTTTGTGTTGATAACATTGAGCTCTACTGACACTAAGACCGCCAGATGCCACAGTGGAACTTCAGACTTTCGCAAAAATATTATGACCTACTTTCGGCTTAAGCTCAGCAATACAACAATAAACTTCATCCATTAACCTATTTTTATGCTGAGCCATTTTGGCTCACATTAATTTGTGAAAAGCCTCTGATGCGGGCAGAGTTGTTTCAATCGATCTCTTCTCCCGCGAAGCCTCTCATGCCCAACAAGGTAGCAGCTTCGAATAAGCAGGTGAAAAATATGCCTCTGAACTTCCTAGGGACACTTGCGGCTGTTTTGTTTAGTGCTTTTCCCATCGTGGCCGCAGCACAAGATACCCCCGCAACGGTAAGACCAGCAAAAGTATTCACTGTTGTAAAAGCCTCGTCTGACTTTGAAAGAGTTTATCCTGCTATTGTCTACCCTTCGAGGGAGGTTGAACTCTCTTTTCGTGTAAGTGGACGAATTACAGAGTTACCAATTAGGGCCTCAAGCAGTGTAGTGCGGGAAGGTATTGTTGCCCAACTAGATACGCGCGACTTCGAAGTCGAGGTTGCAAGGCTCAACAGCCAACTAGAAGAGGCAGAGGCGAATTTGGTTGTGCTGAGGTCAGGTGCACGCCCTGAAGAAATTACAGCTTTAGAAGCCTCGGTTCAGGCAGCTCAAGCCCAAAGAGACCAAGCTCGGGAGGAATACATCCGCTCTGCTCAGCTTTTGGAAAGGGGTATAATTCCTACTGCGCAGTACCAACAACGTGAAGCTGCTTTTCGTCTGGCAGAAGCCGAACTGGTGTCGCGAGAGGAGCAGCTTACAATTGGTCGAGTCGGTGGGAGGCCGGAAGAAATAATTGCAGCAGAAGCGGCAATCCGCGGCCTTAAAACACAAATTCAGTCGGCAAAAAACAACCTTTCTGATGCAACGCTTCGAGCGCCATTCGATGGAACGATTGCCAAGCGCAACGTGGACAATTTCCGAAATGTTCAAGCCGGTGAAACCATCGCCTTAATCCAAGACCTATCGACTGTAGATGTAAGCTATGACTTACCCGGCGCTGACATAATCGCGATGTCGTCAATCGGCTTCGACAATGTTGTAAGTGTGGTTACGTTTGACTCCTTGCCGGGAGTTGAAATGAACGCAGATCTCGTCGAGTTTACCACGCAAGCTGACGCAGCGACACAAACCTATCGTGGTCGTCTATCAGTAACTCCTCCTAAAGACTTGGTTGTACTACCTGGGATGGTAGCGCGCGTGATTATTAGGGCAAACAGGCAAAGCGATACGCAAGTTGTCGTTCCATTTTCGGCTCTAGCGGCAAGCCCCGACGGTTCCCCATATGTCTGGCTGCTTGATGGATCCAGCAATACCGTTAGTCGTCGACCGGTTGAATTGGGGGAAATATCTGACGACTTCGTGTTCGTGAGATCGGGTCTTGAAGAAGGGAACATGATTGTCACTGCAGGATTGAGCGAACTGCAGGATGACATGGTGGTTCGCCCAATCTCAAAAGTTGGTGAGTAGCAAATGGATCTTGCAAGGTTTGCAATTGAGAAACGCCTTATTTCGGCGTTGGTGACCATTCTCATCTTGGTGGCTGGCTACTTTGCATACTTAACTCTTCCTCGTTTCGAAGATCCTGAGTTCATAATCAGACAAGCTCAGGTCATAACCCCTTATCCGGGTGCCACTGCAGAAGAAGTCTCAGAAGAAGTCACCGAGGTAATTGAAAATGCTCTACAAGAGCTCCAAGGGGTAAAAGAGGTAAAGTCAGTCTCATCACCCGGACTCAGCACTGTGACAGTCGAATTTACAATCCCCACGACGCCTGATTTTCCGTCGCTTCACGCAAGATTTGCTCAATTGCGCGCAAAGATACTTGACGCCCAAACAAGTCTTCCGCCGAACGCACTCCGATCGCAGGTCTACGATGACTTCGGCGACGTGTATGCATTGTATTTTGCGATTGTTGGCGATGGCTATTCTATAGCTGAGCTCCATGAGTACGCGAAGGAGCTCCAGAGGGAGTTGGTTGCAGTCAGTGGTGTTTCCAAGGTGATCTTAAGTGGTGAACAGAATGAAGCGATCTTTGTAGAATATGCACCTGCAAGGTTAATAGAACTTGGAATATCACCACAGCAAATTGGCCAAGTTCTGGAGGGACAAAACCTCGTAGCGCCCTCGGGTTCTCTCAAGTCCAACTCGCGTCGCATAGAGATACGGCCGTCGGCGGCAATAGCCTCAATTGACGCTATCAAAGACCTAGTCGTTTCTGTGCCAAGTAGCGGAGCATCATTTCGACTTTCAGATATCGCAACCGTGTCGCGCGGTTACGTTGAACCCGCAAGCCCCCTACTTTTTCGAGATGGTCGGCCTGCGATTGGAATTGGAATATCCAATAGCCTAGGCGGAAACGTTGTGAACATGGGCGAAGCCGTAAAGCAACGGATAAACGAGTTGGAGAACCTAAGACCAATCGGAATCCAGATTTTGCCAATCTCTGATCAGTCTGCTTCGGTAAAAGAATCGATCAACGACTTTGTCATGAACGTGGTTCTGGCGCTCATCATCGTTGTAGGCATATTGCTTATTTTTATGGGGTTAAGATCCGGAATACTCATGGGGGGTATTCTGTTGGTCACAGTCGCAGGCACGCTTACCGGCATGCAGCTCTTAGGGCTCGACATGCAAAGGATTTCACTAGGCGCGCTGATTATTGCGCTCGGCATGCTGGTCGATAACGCTATTGTCGTTGTCGAAGGTACGTTGGTCCGCGTTCAACGCGGTGAAGCCACCAGCGACGCTGCTATCTCTGTCGTAAATCAAACCAAATGGCCGCTACTCGGAGGAACAGTTGTAGGACTCTTGGCATTTTCCCCAATTGGCTTTTCACCGGACAACACTGGAGAATACGCCGGGAGCCTCTTCTGGACCATCTCGATCTCATTGCTTTTTTCGTGGTTGGTGGCGATATGGCTCACGCCCTATTTTTGCACTCTACTGCTGAAGCCTACCTCGGAAAAACCGCCTGCAGAGAACGCGATTCTCCGTGGTTATCGTTCGCTCCTCGCGTATGCGATCCGATTCCGGTACCTTACGGTGGGGCTTGTTGTTGCGCTCTTTCTCTCTGCGATCGCAGGGTTTGCGTTAGTACCCCCGGGCTTCTTTCCCAACAGCACCAGAGCGCAATTTGTAGTGGATTACTTTTTGCCAGAGGGAACCGACATTGAACAAACCAGTCAGGACATGCGAGAGATTGAAGCGCATCTCTTAACTCTACCAGGTGTCACCTCTACAAATCTGTCTGTGGGCAGCGGGCATTTACGCTTCATGTTGGTATACGATAGTGAAGACCAGAACCCTGCCTATGGTCAAATTTTGGTGGACGTAGAGGATTATCGGCAGATCGATGCACTACAGCCGGAAATTCAGTCTTGGATTGACCAAAACTACGCTGACTCATATGCAAAAGTTTGGAAATTTGTACTGGGCCCTGGTGGTGGATCGAAAATCGAAGCCGAATTTTCTGGACCCGATCCCGTTGTACTTCGCGAACTAGCTGAACAGGCAAAACTGATATTCGCTGAAAACGGAGCCATCGCGATAAAAGACGACTGGCGCGAGCAAAAACAGGTAATTCGGCCAGTTATTGACACAGAAAACACCCGCAGGCTGGGTCTCACCCAAGCGGAAATATCAAGGGCCGTTTACTGGCATCAAGTAGGGGCGCCGATAGGGGTTTACCGCGAAGGCGACAACTTGTTGGACATAGTTATGCGCCCATTCGAAACCGACCGAAACAAGATCAGTGACCTAAAAAACATCCAAGTTTATAGCGACGTAGCCGGAGGATACATTCCAATATCTCAAGTTGTAGACCGATTTGAACTTGTTTTTGAAGCTGGGAACCTTAGGCGCATAGACCGTAAGCTTGCAATCACCGCACAAGCCGACAACGCACCAGAAGTACTGTCAGGCGATCTTTTCGCTCATGTCCGACCACTGGTAGAGGCAATCAAATTGCCAAGTGGGTATTCTCTTGAATGGGGTGGTGAGTATGGGGACTCGCAAAGCGCAAACGACGGTTTGGCTTCGACTATGCCGCTTGGGTTCGGAGCGATGATTGTCGTTGTTTTCTTCTTGTTTAACGCAATCCGTCAGCCACTTATCATATGGTTGACAGTACCTCTGGCTCTCATTGGAGTCGTCTGGGGGCTCGCGGCAACCAGAACGCCGCTCGAATTTATGGCAATACTGGGTGTTTTGTCTCTAACAGGGATGCTAATCAAAAACGCTATCGTCCTTATTGACGAAACCGATACTCAGATTGCTGGTGGAAAACCTCGGCTGCAGGCTGTTGTTGACTCAGCTGTTCTACGCGTCCGCCCAGTGTCACTGGGCGTACTTACTACTGTTCTTGGAGTAATGCCTTTGCTGTGGGATCCGTTTTTCGAGTCACTCGCAGTGGTGATCATCTGCGGTTTGAGTTTTGCGACCGTTCTTACGCTGATAGTAGTGCCAACTTTGTACTCAGTGTTCTTTAGAATAAATGAAGACGAAACAGCGGCTTAATCACTGATCTGAAAATTCCCATATGCTTGCCTGACCACACCCCAGCATGTTCTTCGTTTGGTGAAAGACAACTTCTTTTAGGCCGTTCTCGTAAATTCCACGGTCTGCTTTCTGCGCATCTATGCGGCTCGCGGTCAGCGCGGTAAATGACCCCTACTCCAGCACCTCATCTCCATCGCGGGCAGCCGCACGCCTTTCGGCCAGACGTTTGGCCATGTTGTACTCGTCACTGCCCCGTTCGAAGCGGCTTTCATAAAAATCGAGCACCATTGCGTTTTCCTTGGCGGTTAGCAAACTACCAGTAGAAAGCCCTTCGATAATGCTGCGACGTTGATGGTCCGACATTTTTCCATAGTAGATTTCAGTAATTTTTTCGTTCGTATGACCAAGGTTTAGGGACCAGGCTTTGCGGTCTTTGGGAGAGGTGCAAAGCTCATCCCCAAGCGCCTTAAGCGTATCACGAACAGAGTGCGGTGTGCATTTGCGTCCGATCTGGGAGGTGGCGAGATTAAAGGCACAGCTCACGGCTGAGGACGATTTCATAGGGGGTACGGGGCTGATCTCTGAACCGCGTTGTTTCAGATGTGCAAGCTCAGGGAAGGCAGCGTCGTCTTGGGTAAAACCCAGTACGACCAACTCCGAAAGCCAGTTTACAAGGACCTCTTGGAAGGCTTCAGTGCGCGGGAAGAATACAATGCGAAAGCTCTTCCCATTTTTCGCGCGCATTTCTAAGGCGTTCTGAACTAGTTCCCTTTTATAGAGGTCAATGTGTTTCAGTCTAAGTGTAGTGAGCGCTGCGGCACGTAACCCACTGGTGTAAGCACAAGCCACCATGGCACGATCACGACGCTCTGCAATTGTGCGATCTGGCATCTCCTCCAACATCTTTTCCGCCTGCTCGATCGTCAAATAGTCGCGATCATCACGCGGCAGGGTTTTGGCGTGTACCGCCTTTGGAAGCTCCAGATAGAGCGGGATGTTTTGACTCAAACGCTTGTAGCCGTCCTGAAGCCGGAGCCATTCGAAGAACTGGCGAACCTGCGACGCGTGGTGCCGGATGGTAGAATTACCCAAACCGCCATGCTCTTTGAGCGTTTGGCCAAGATTGACCAAATGATCACGATAGTCTGCGGCGTCCTTTGGCGTGACCTTTTCGAAGGCTTTGCCTCCTAGGAAAACCTCCAGCATGCGGATGCTCCGCAGATGGGCGCGTTTGGTCGAAGTCTCAAAGCGCCCAGCATAGATTTGCCACTCATGCACGATCCGATCGTTTGTCGGGTACCAAACCGTCTCGCGAAAGTCGGGTTTGTTCCCGGTATCAGCTGGGATCTCACAATTACTTTCGTCTATCAGAGCCAGGCTGGTACCCGACATGAGGCATTTTTTCATGCTGTCGTATTCTGTCGCTTTCAGTAACTTTGTTACCTGGGCATCGCAGGCACCGCAGACACCCACTGCCATATACCGACTACTGGAGGTTGTCCTGAGCGAGATCGACTGAGGAGCAGGATAACCTGCGCTGCCGCAGCTCAAACAATTGAACTCACCCTGCTTCAGTTTAGCCAGCGGTTTGCGTTTCTGGCCATTGTGGTAGCGTTGCAGCTCAGCCCCACGAAAAACAAAAGGGCGCTGATCGTCCGATTTCCGCAGTCCGGATTTCATCCAGTCAGTGATGGCATTGCGGCGAACGTTGTAGATTTTGCAAAGCTCTTCCACCGAATAGACCTGGTCCTGGCAGACCTTCACTTTGTAGTGGGCCCGCGTCATATCACGCGCCCCGATTTGCGACTTTTCTTTTTGGTTTGGTCCGATGCCTCAGCCAGTTTTTCCTCAAACGCGAGCAGGCTGGACAGGCGCCAGCGACTGCTGTTCGGGGGAAGCTTGATCGGTGCTGGCAGAACACCAAGCTCCACGCGCTTCCAGACCGTTTGGCGGGCGATGCCGAAGCGTTTGGCCACTTCGACGTCTTTGAGATAGCGCTCGTCTTCGCCGAGGTTTTTAGCCTCTTTTGCTTCCAATGCGGCAACCTGCACTGACGTCAGAGCAGGCGGGTTTGATTGCGACTGATTCTGAACCTGTGCCTCGCCCTTGTCCGTGACACGTTCGGACGGGTGCGATGCGGCATTAGAGGGATCTGCGAACAGATCCCCCATTGCGGAATCGTGCCTGTATTTAACCATCCGCACCTCCATTCAGAGATGCCCGGTTTTGGGAAGAGAAAAGTTCGGGAACTGGTGCATCAGGCGCCCTCCCGCAGGAGTTCGCGGATGTCACCAACACGCCAAGCTGTGGTACGAGGCCCGAGGTGTACTGGCTGGGGGAAGCGCCCAGCGCGGACGCCTGCCCACCACGTCGAACGGGATACAGGTACGGGACCGTGGGGATACAGAATCTGCTTTTCGCGCAGTAGCGCGTCGTCGGGAAGATCGTCAAAACGCATCGTAAGCCATCTATGTTTGTTACAGATGCTCTAAGGCTGACGAGGTCCGATCTTGTGCAGCATGGATCCACGAAACTCGATCGTGGATCCACGATGTGAATTATACTTTTAAGGGGTTCAGTCGCTCCAATAGTTGCTGTTGACGTGCAACTCACTGGCCTCCTTTAGAAGCCTACGAACCGTTTGCTGGTCCACCCCGCAGCCAAGTTCAGCAGCTTTGTCCGCAATCTGCTTCGGCACTTCAGAGCGTTTTTGAATGGGCGTATAACTGTGGCCGTCCACTGCGCAAGCAATGAGGGCTTTTTGAAGCGTTGCGATCCGTGTAGTGCTAGCAGACTTTTGAGCCCGGCTGTTTTCGGCAGAGGAAGAGGCCTCTAGTTTTGCGTCCAATTCAGACAGGCGCTCATCTTTCGCTCGCAGCATATCTCGAAGTTTCTCGTTCTCTGCGACGGTTTCTGTATTCTCGACCACCTTATCCGGGTGCCGGTTGTTGTGACCCGGCATCCCCACAGCACGCCGCCATGCAGGGGACACATAATACCCCCGTTTCGCCAGCCAGTGCAGATAGTCCTTGGCAGGCGCCTTCTCACTGATCTCCCCTATCTCCAACGCCCTTTCCAAAATCAGGAACCTGTCGTCACGCTCACGAATCGTCTCCCCGGTTTCCGGGCCGCTCCCACGCCAACCATCTGTAGTGAATGGTTTGAAATTCAGGGACAAATCGATTGCCTCGCGGGCTGTCCAATAGGGTTTTCGAGCCCACTCCCCGATCAGACGTCGTTCCTGTCTGGCGTACTTGGGGGAGAGCACTTCCTGTCTGCGATGAGCAAAATGCTGGCCATCAAAAGCGATCGGGCCTTCCGGCGTGACGGCAAGCCACCAATCCGTATGGAACGGCAGGTTGTTACGTTCCGCCCACCAAAGCCAGAACTCGGGTGCGCCAAATCGTTCACCTGACCGCTTCGCTCTGGTCAATAGCGCGCTATGGTCTTCCAGCACCTGTGCGGTTCCGGCATCTTCTGGCGAGATGCCCAGCGCCAACAGGACGGCTTCTTCAAGAGACCAACTGTTCTGATAGATCCAAGCCTGCATCAAGTGTTCAGCAGGTTTTACCGGGGCCTGTTCACATTCAATCATGTCCCAGTTTTTCCTTCTTCATCGTATCAAGCTGATCTGCCCACCACTGTGCCAACTCAACTCGCTCATTCCAGTGTGCGCTGCGTGCGTATGCCCGGCGGATTTCATTCTTTTCCACATGGGCGAGTGCTCGCTCAATGGCGTCCGGATGCCAACAGCCTGATTCATTGGCCAATGTGGAAAACATTGCCCGAAAGCCATGCGCCGTCATCTCGTCCTTCTCATACCCCATGCGGCGCAGCGCGGCATTCAAAGTATTGTCGCTCATGCAGCGCTTGGATGAACGTACCGATGGAAAGAGTAACTTGCCCCAGCCCGTCAGGTCGCGAAGTTCCTTCAAGTGATCGAAGGTTTGGCGGGACAGCGGTATTGTGTGAGGCCGCCGCATCTTGGCGCGATGTGCCGGAACGGTCCACGCCATTCTGGCTTCATCGATCTCATCCCACTCCGCCATTCGCAACTCTCCGGGGCGCAGGGCAGTCAACGCCAGCAGTTGCAATGCGAGGCGCGTCGTTCTTTGACCGGAAAACCCGTCGATAGCCCGTAGCAATGCACCGGCCTGCGCCGGATCAGTGATTGCCGCGCGGTGCTGTACCTGGGGCCTGATCAGGGCATCCTTCAAACCATAGGTCGGATCGTTATCGGCGAGTCCCAGGGCGATGGCATAGCGAAAGACGGCCCCGGCAGCAGACCGCATCCGTACGGCGCTTTCGTGATTGCCCTTTTTTTCCATCTTCTGCAGCGGAACCAGAATATCCCGTGCTGTTATTTGTGTGATCGGCATTTTCCCGATGTCTGCGGAAAGTAGCCGGTGAAACCAGGCGGTCTTAGTCAGCGTTGCTTCGGCACGGCCTTCGCTGCGCTTCTTTTCCAGCAGTTCTATCGCCAACTTGGAGAAAGTGGCTTTGTTCTCTGCCTCTTCTCTGGCTTTTTTGTCTTTGCGCACGCTGGAAGGATCTTCGCCATTTGCGATCAGGCTGCGGGCGTCGTCCCGTTTCCGTCGCGCATCGGCCAGTGTCACTTCAGGATACTTGCCCAGCGCCAGCAGCTTTTCCTTTTGGAGCCAACGATACTTAAAGCGCCAGAGTTTCGAACCGTTCGGCTTCACCAGCAAATAAAGCCCGTCAAAATCGGCCTGCTTGTAGGGCTTCTCCTTAGGTTTCAGAGCCCGAATCCGTGCGTCGCTCAAGACAGGCATTGGGGGTACCTTCCAGTCACCAGGTGGCACGTACCCCAATTTGGTACCCCATTTGGGGGTAGATTACAGCGCACGTGGCAGGACAACATCGGTCAATCCGACAGTAGAAATCCTGCAACTACAAGCTACTACCAGTCAAAATCGGGCGCAACTGGATGTTAAAGTGGTGCCCGGGGGCGGAATCGAACCACCGACACGAGGATTTTCAATCCACTGCTCTACCCCTGAGCTACCCGGGCACGGGAACGATGTACATCGTTGGGTGGGGGCGTTCTATGACTTGCTACCGGCAGTGTCCAGAGGCTTTTTTACATTTTTTCAATGCGGTCGTTTTGGCATAAGGTCTTGGGCTTCAGCCTCGGCTTCAAGGTCCTCTTCGCGTTGCGATGGGACAGCATATGAGCCGTTTAGCCACTTGGCCAAATCAATGTCCGCGCAGCGTTTTGAGCAGAAAGGGCGGAACTTTTGCACCGTGTCTTCACCGCAGATCGGACAGCTCATTTCAGGATCTCCGCCAGCGGCAAGCGGCTGCGTTTGCGTTGCAATTCGAAATGCCCCAGCGGGGTCCAGCCTGCCAGGATCGTCTCATCCGGGTCCGATTTAAAGGCCGCTCGAAGGGCCGATTCAAAGCCACGCCGATCTTTTTTCGGCATCGGTGCCAGATCCAAGGTGATCTGCCCCGCCAACCCACGCACACGCAGAGCCCGCGGCAACAACTTGGCACAAGCGAAATTGGCTTTGGTGCCCGCAGCGAGAGACGTATCTGAACCGGTATTCACATCCACTGCAACCAAGGCACGCGTGGGTTCGACATAAAGATGCCCACCGCCCGGCAAAGGCTCGGACGTACCGCGCGCCATATCGAGCGCATCCAAAACACCGTGGCTTTCGAAACCACCGGCCTGTGTGACAACCTCAGCCGAGTCAGTCCAGTCGCGCCAGGCGAGGATATGAGGGCTATCCCCTTCGCTAAGCTTTTCAGGCTCTGTGCCATCATCATTCATCACCTGATCAGCCTGGGCCAACATGGCTGAAATATCCTCGGCAATGTCATCGGCATCCGCACCTGCACAGCAGGAACGAAGGATCAGACCATAAGGGCTGTCGCCCATCTGTTCGTGTGCAATTTCCAACAACTGGTCGCGGGTATCGTCATCCCTGATGCTGCGCGAAATATTCAGACCCGGCGCTTCGGGCGTGACAATGGCATAACGGCTTTTGAATAGGATCCGGTTGCTGACAGGGATCGCTTTGCCTTGTTCGGCATAGCCACTCACCTGTACCAAAAGTAAAGCCCCCGGCGCCAAGCCTTTAACTTGACGCAAGAAAGCGGGCCCATCTGGCGTTGTCAGAAACATACCCCCCTGCCCTTTGACTGGGCGGTCTGCGCGGGCGCGGTAGATCGTGCCGGGCGTGGGCGCGTCAGCTGCAATCAGGAAGTCATCAAGCTTTCCGTCAACCATAAGGGCCGCGGCTTCGCGATCCTCGATGTGGTCCAGAACGATAGTGCGGCCCTTCATGGTGCCTCGCGATAAAGTGGATAGCCGATACTCTGCAACAGGGCGGCGGTTTCGGACAGGGGCAGTCCGACAATGCCGGTGAACGATCCCGAAATCCAGGGTATGAACGCACCTGCGGGACCTTGAATGGCGTAAGCTCCAGCTTTGCCCTGCCAGTCCCCTGTCGCCAGATAAGCATTGATTTCGACATCGGACAGGCGTTTGACCTTCACCTGCGAGACCACGTCACGCTGTAGTATTCGATCCCCACACCGTACAGCGACCGAGGTTATGACCCGGTGACGCCGACCGGACAATGCGTGCAGAAATTCGGCGGCCTGGCCCGCATCTTCGGGCTTTCCCAGAATGCGCCGCCCCAATGCGACCGTGGTATCTGCGCAAAGCGTGATGTCACCGCTATCCGCCTGCACCGCCTGCACTTTCTCGCGCGTGATCCGACTGCAATAAGGAACCGGAAGCTCAGCTTTCCGAGGCGTTTCGTCAATGTCAGGGCGGCGGATGGCATCGGGCTGCACACCAAGCTGGGCCAACAGGTCCAGCCGTCTCGGGCTGCCCGATCCTAGGATAAACGCCATTGCGGCAGGCGTTACTTAAAGCGGTAGTTGATCCGACCCTTGGTCAGATCATACGGGGTCATTTCGACCTGAACTTTGTCGCCGGCCAGAACACGGATGCGGTTCTTGCGCATCTTGCCTGCCGTATGTGCGATGATCTCATGGCCGTTTTCCAGCTCGACCCGAAACGTCGCATTAGGCAGGAGTTCCTTCACGACACCTGGAAATTCGAGCGTATCTTCCTTGGCCATGTTGTCTCCATCATTACGTTGCACCCGCAGAATCTGCGGGGATGAGCGCTTAAATGAGCCTATTTTGCCCTTATTTCAAGGGCGGAATCACCTAAAGGTCGGATATTGTGACCGATTCGACTCGGAGGGCTTGTTCTTCCCAATGCGTTCGGTTCAACACATGACCATCGGCACGGACTTCGGCAATGGCTGACAGATCGATCTCGGCATAGGTCCAGCCGGGCTGATTAAGCGTGCCCTCGGCCAGCACACCAGTGGCTGGAAAGCCCTTGTCAGGCGGGCCGAATATGCCGCCCGTACCAGTGTTTTTGTCCACGGCCTCGGACCAATCATTGTCACCTACCAGCGACGCCATAACTGTAACACATTGGTTTTCCAAGGCTCTTGACATCGCTCCGATACGAACCCGCCAATAACCCGAAAGAGCTTCGGTGCAAGACGGGACCAATATCAGATCCGCCTCGCTCAGCGCGCGGCCCAGCAAAGGGAATTCGCTGTCATAGCAGATGAGTACCCCGATCTTGCCCAGCGCGGTGTTGAACAGCTTCAGCGGACCACCGGGGGCAATGTCCCAATCTTCACGCTCGAACCGGGTCATGATCTGCTTGTCCTGATGGTCGCAAGCACCGTCCGGCGCATAGAACGCGGCGCGGTTCACTGGACGAACGTGGCCATCCACAACCGGGGCGGAAGCGCCCAGAATATATGTGTTGTATGTCTTCGCAAGGCGGCTGTGCAGGGTTTGCACATCCCCCATCCGGTCAGACACAGCATGGATCGAACGTTCCAGATCGCCTGCCACGGCGACCCCGTCGAGGGTCGAAAGCTCCATAGCCCCGTATTCAGGAAAGACCAACAACTCGGCCCCCTGACCTGCGGCCTCAGCAACCCATCGGTCCAACTTGTCTTCGTACTGTGCCCAACTGTCGAGCCAGCTGAGATCGTAAGCAGCGGTGGCGACTTTCATGATTTCGTATCCAAAGGAACTCAGTCGGCGCGACACTAGAAGAGGACGGCGCGGTATGTACAGGGCATTTGTTTCCGCACCGTCCTTCTGACCCGCACCCAAGCGCTGTGGAGGTTTTACGAGACGCTGGCCCAACGATCAAACGATAACCCGCCAAAAAACCAGCTTGCCATCAATAATGTAATAACATTACATGATCGGCAATTTATAGCGGGAGAGGATAGGCAACCGCCCGTACCCCGAAACGAGCCATATACACAGGAGCACATTCCATGAGTGACACCCGACTTCCGGTCACAGTACTGTCCGGCTTTCTGGGCGCGGGCAAAACAACCCTCTTGAACCGCGTACTCAACAATCGCGATGGCCGCCGGGTGGCCGTGATTGTCAACGACATGTCCGAAGTGAATATCGACGCTGATCTCATACGCGCCGATACCGAGCTTTCCCGCACAGACGAGACACTGGTCGAAATGTCGAACGGCTGCATCTGCTGTACGCTGCGCGACGACCTGCTGGACGAGGTACGCAGACTGGCATCTGAAGGGCGGTTTGATTACCTGTTGATCGAATCCACCGGCATTTCCGAGCCTCTACCCGTAGCGGCCACTTTTGACTTCCGCGATGAGCTTGGCGAAAGCCTCTCGGACGTTTCACGCCTGGACACGATGGTGACGGTTGTAGATGCGGTGAACCTGCTCAAGGATTTCTCCAGCCATGATTTCCTACGCGACCGTGGCGAGACGATGGGCGAAGAAGATGAGCGCACGTTGGTACATTTGCTGACCGATCAGATCGAATTTGCAGATGTGGTCATTCTGAACAAAGTTTCTGACGCCGGACCAGATCGCGTGGATGCTGCGCGCAAGATCATTCGAAGCTTGAACGCGGACGCCCGGATCATCGAGACCAACCACTCGGACGTGGCCGCAGATGAGATTCTGGATACCGGGTTGTTCGACTTCGAAAAGGCGCATGAGCACCCGATGTGGGCCAAAGAACTTTATGGCTTTGCCGCTCACGTGCCAGAGACCGAAGAATATGGCGTCACCAGCTATGTTTATCGTGCGCGGCAGCCCTTTATCCCCGAAAAGATACTTGAATTCTTGAACGGCGATCTGCCCGGTGTAATCCGGGCCAAGGGTCATTTCTGGATCGCCACGCGCCCGGATTGGGTGGCCGAGTTTTCACTGGCAGGCGCGTTGTCGTCCGTGCAGCCACTGGGCACTTGGTGGGCCACCGTGCCCGAAGACCGCCGCCCAGATCACGAAAGCGCGCGAGCTTACATGCAGGCCCATTGGCAAGAGCCGTGGGGCGATCGGCGGCAAGAGATAGTGTTCATCGGCAGCGGTATTGTTTGGCCCAGATTGAAAGCCCGATTGGATGCTGCGCTGCTGCCCGCTGTCGCAGCAACTCGTCTGGAGGATCTACCCAATCTGGCAGACCCCTTCCCGATCTGGCGACGGGCAGAGGCTGCAGCATGAGTATTGTTCAAAACATCATCCAAGACGCCGCCATAGGGGTCGAGATTTGCACCACGCCCAACGACCTTTCAGCCATTCATCAACCCGGATGTGCTGCGGCAATTTGGAACCGGCAACCGCTGCAGGGTTTTCAATCCTGGCTAAACGGGATCGCGCCCGAACAACTGCCTAAGGCCCGCGTGATATTGCGACCCGCGGCGGTTCGTGAAGCCGTTTCCGAGGTCTGCGAAGCACGCGGCACCCCACCAGGTGCAGAACGCGAGCGGCTGGTGGATGACATTGCAGCGCTGTCCGATATCTTTGCCTGTCTGATGAACGCGAAATGGCTGCGGCTGCGGCTGGACGTGATAACGACCAATGCGTGCCGCCGGTTTCACATTGATGCAGTGACCGCGCGTCTCGTGTGCACCTATAAGGGAACGGGAACGCAATATGGGGTCTCAGCAGATGGCGCGGACCCATCGCGCGTTTTCACAACCCCAACCGGCGCACCAATTCTGTTACGTGGCACGCTCTGGCCCGCACAACCAGACTCCGGTTTTCTGCACCGCTCGCCTCCGATTGAAGGCACGGGCGAGACGCGGTTGGTGCTTGTTCTGGATCCGGTCCTCGACCCTGAAAGTGAGTTTGACCCGATCTTAGGGCACTGAAAACAAATGCCCGGGCATGCTCTGCCCGGGACCTACTCTATGTCCTGCACAGACGGGAACGTGAATTGGCATCTGCGGTCTGACGTGCTTGAATGTACGAAGGAGGCTGGTGATGCAAAAACAGGAAGAATTCGAGAAGTTCTATTTCGCCAAGGTTGGGATGGGCGAAGCCTGCGGATGCGCCGAGCGTGTCATTGACGTCTATGAGTTCAACCGCAAAGGCGGTCAGCAATCCAAGAAAGCCGTGAAACAAGACAAGCGTAAACGCCTGTCGCTTCGGGCTTGGGCCGTGAAATACGGTTTCTTAAACCGCAGGCGCGCACCGTAGATGGTGACTACAGATCCCTGATCCAGAACTGTAGCGGTTTGAGCGTCTCGCCGTCTTCTCCGATGTCTTTCCAGGAAAACTGTGCCATGACGCCGGGTAGAGGCGTGTAACCGCGCGCGCGCCAGAAGGTGTCGAGCGGGCGGTATTGTGCAGGTCTCATCGGGTGGTCGTCCGGGCGTTGCACTCCGCAGAATGCAGCTTTGGAGAACCCAAGACGGCGAGCATGGGCTTCACGTTCGTCAAAGAATTTGTGGCCGACACCTTGCCCACGATACTCCGATAACAGTACCGACTCTGCGCAATAGAAGATGTCGCCCAACTCAAGGCCTGTGCCTTCAAACGCTGCGGCGAAATCTTCGGCGTGATCCGTCAGGGGGGCGCCGGTTGACGCGCCGATCAGGCGGTCGCCGTCGAAAGCACCCACCACGATGGCCTGATCGCTGTCCCGGTAGGACTGCAGGTATTTACGCTCGTATTCGAGGTCGCCATCATAGAGATAAGGCCAGTCGTGAAAGACCTTGATCCGCAGACGGGCGACATCGTCCAGAGCAGCCTCAAGCGCCGCTCCGGTCAGGGGGCGGACAGCGTTGACCTCAGCCATTCGAGACCTGTTTGGTCCAGTCCGTAAGGTTATAAAAAGTGGTGACGCGGGTGATTTTGCCGTCTTTCAGATCAAAGAATGATCCGGCAGGCAGGCGATAGGTCTGGCCGTGTGCTTCGGGCAGGCCCTCGTCGGTCTCCAGATAGGTGCCGTTCACGATGAATTCGGCCGCAGCGCGGGTGCCACCCTGGGCATCGAACACGACGATATCTGTCAGGTTCTCTTTGTAGCAGCGATTCATATGGGCGCAGAAGGCAGCAAACTTTTCCTTGCCCACACGGATTTGGCCCTCGTTTACGTGATGGGCCACGTCGTCGGACAAACAGGCCAACATGCCATCAACATCACCGGCGTTGAATGCCTCGAAATAGGTTTGAACGGTCTGGTTCATGGTTCACTCCGTTGGTTCGCCCCAGCGGTCTTTCAGATGCTTGATGATCTGATCGCGGGTCTGTCGGTAGTGGTGTAGCTTTGTTTCCCGTGTCTCACCCATTCCAGTAGGGTCCATTATTGGCCAATAATCGACATCGAGGTGAAAAATCCGGGTCAGTTCCAACGCCTTGCGTTGGCTGGCGGGGGACAAGGCGACAATCAGGTCGAACGAACTGAGGTCATCACCCCACTCTTCCATCTCGTCGAAGGATCGGGTGCGGTGGCGGGATAGCTCGACCCCGATTTCGTGACAGACGGAAATACAGAAGCCGTCAATATCCAGATCGTTGTGGACTCCGGCAGACTGCACATAGGTGCCGGTGCCGTAGAATTTCTTCATGATGCCCTCGGCCATCGGGGATCGAACCGAGTTGTGGTCACAACAAAACAGGATCGACTGCGGCAGAGGCGTCACCCGTTAGCCTCCGAAATGCAGCACGCAGATCAGCGTGAAAAGGCGGCGGGCGGTGTCGGTGTCTACGTCGGCCTTGCCCTCTAACCTTTCCTGCAAGACGCGGCTGCCTTCGTTGTGGATGCCACGCCGGGCCATGTCGATGGTTTCGATCTGGCTGGGCGGCAGAGACTTCACCGCGTCGAAATAGCTTTCGCAGATCTGGAAATAATCTTTGACCACTTGCCGAAACGGACCAAGCGACAGATGAAACTCAGCCGCTTTCTGTTCTTCCTCGGTTGCAACGTCAAAGACCAACCGCTTGTCGCGGATCGACAATTGCAGGCGATAGGGCCCGTCGGGCACAACGCGGTCATCGCGTTTGGGCAGAGAGAAACTGTTCTCTTCCAGCAAATCATAGATGGCGACCTTGCGCTCCTGCTCGATCTCTGGCGTCGGCGGAGGCAGGTTTCGGTCATCCAGTTCGATATGCGAGATGCGGGTCATCTTTACAGCTATAATCCTTGTGTCAGCACAGACCTATAACAACGAAATTGGCGGGGCAACGCGCAGAAACGCCACATCGGCCAAGTCTTTGCGCCATCTCATCCATTTAGGCGGTTCAATCGCGCTGCTACCGACAGCCCATGCGCCTCAAGGCTTTCCGATTGGGCCAGTTGTTCGGCGGCTGGACCTATGGCACGCAACGCTTCGGGGGTCATGTGGCTCAGTGTGGTGCGCTTGAGGAAGTCCATCACGCTGAGCCCCGATGAGAACCGCGCAGACCGGGCGGTCGGCAGAACGTGGTTCGGGCCGCCAACGTAGTCACCGATGGCTTCGGGCGTATATTGGCCCAGAAAAATGGCGCCAGCGTGGATCGTCTTTTCGCTCAACGCCAGCGGATCAGAAACGCACAGTTCCAGATGTTCTGGCGCAATGCGGTTGGACAGGATTGCCGCCTCGTCCAGGTCGCGTGCGGTGATGATAGAACCGAAGTCACGCCAACTGGCCCCGGCGATTGCGCGGCGTTGTAGGGTCTCAAGGCGCTTTTCCACCGCGTCCGCGACGCGTTGCCCGAAAGCAGCGTCATCGGTGATTAGGATGGATTGCGCGCTTTCGTCATGTTCGGCCTGACTGAGCAAATCCAGCGCGATCCAGTCGGGGTCGTTATCCTTGTCGGCAATCACCAAAATCTCCGACGGGCCCGCGATCATATCAATGCCGACCTTTCCAAAGACACGGCGTTTGGCGGCTGCAACAAAGGCATTGCCCGGGCCGGTGATCTTGTCGACCGGCGCGATAGTGTCGGTGCCATAGGCCAGTGCGGCCACAGCCTGCGCGCCACCGATTCGATAGATCTCGTCCACGCCCGCCAATTGCGCGGCCAGCAACACCAGCGGGTTCACCTGCCCGTCTGGTGTGGGAACCACGATGGCCAACCGCTCTACGCCCGCCACTTTAGCCGGAATGGCGTTCATCAACACCGACGACGGATAGGATGCCAGACCGCCCGGCACGTACAGCCCTGCGGCGGAGACTGCCGACCAGCGCCAACCCAGCGTCGCCCCGGCCTCATCTGTCCAGCTGTGATCGGAGGGCATCTGTTTTTCGTGATAGGCCCGGATGCGGGCCGCAGCAAGCTCCAAAGCTTTACGATCCTCGGTCGAGACTTGCGCCACCGCATCCACGATGTCCTGTGCGCTGAAGGCCAAAGATTCCGGTGTCAGCTCCAGACGGTCAAACTTAGCAGTCAACTCGATGACAGCCGCGTCACCGCGGTTGCGAACATCATCAATGATCTGCGCCACAACCGCATCCACATCCGGGCTGTCCTCGCGCTTGGCGGACAGCAGCGTTTGGAAGGCACCCTCAAAATCGGGCGATGTGGTGTTGAGGAAAACGGGCATGATCAGGCACTCCGGGCGTTGCGACATGGGACATATCGCTGCGAAGGTCGGGTCTCAACCCTCAGTCGTCGGGGTGCAGCGATTTGCGCATCGCCAAGCAGGACAAATCCTGGCGGTCACTGCACCGCCCGGTATCTTCCCACCCATGGCGTAGATAAAACTTCCGCGCCGTCCGGGTGGCATCCAGATGCGCTTCGGTGCAACCGCACGCAGCCAGTTGCTGTTCTAACCGATTGAGCAGAGCGGCCCCAACCCCGCTGCCCACATGACCGGGATCAACGTAGAGCAAGGTGATCTTCCCGGTCTCGAACAAACCTCCAACGGCAGCCACCTGCCCTTCATGCTCGGCCACCCAGATCTGCGACCCTGATTTGAACCAACCCCGGATGGTTTCCGGATCTTTGTTTGCAGTCCACTCTTTCAAATGGTCAGGATCATTATTGTGGTCGGCCACACAAAGCTGCGTGATCGACCGGATCAGCACCTGGCTGATGTCGAACACGTCGAACACGGTGGCCGGACGCAGCGCGACGCCTCCTGACGGTTTGGAAAACGCCTGAGAGATACCGCGCTTGTTTTGCATCTATTCGGGGTGATGCGGGGCCTGACCCGACGGGGCCTGATACGGGCGCGTGACGTCCTTTAGGGTCACGTCGACAGCTTCAACCCGCAGGCGGATCACACCATCCCCTGCCAAAGTCAGCAAGATATGGCCTGCGCCATCCTCGCCCGCTTCAAAATCGACGGACAGAAGGGACATGATCATGTCCTTGTCGCTGCGATCGATACCCTGGCTGGCCACGGACAGTACTGAATCGAAAACCAACACCGATTGCACCCGTTCAAACGGGCGTTCACGACGGGTGGCCGCATCTTTGTCTTCCCAGCGAAAGCGGTTCAGCAGCAGACCAAAACGGCGCTGCGACGGCTGCCATTTCATCTCGGTCACCGGGAAAACCGCGTCCTGCGCCAAGGTCGAGATCACCTGAAGGTCGTCACTGTCCTCAGCACCCAGATTCAGCGGGGCCTCGCGCCCGTCTTCAAAACTTGCGTCTGTCATTGGCCCTTGATCCGTTCGATTTTTGCACCCACGCCTTCCAGCTTGCGCACCACATGCTCATATCCGCGGTCCAGATGATAGACCCTGCTTACCGTTGTTTCACCTTCTGCCGCCAGCCCCGCCAGAATCAGCGAGACCGAGGCGCGCAGGTCCGTTGCCATCACAGGCGCACCTTTCAGGCTTTCAACACCCGTGACAGTGGCCGTGCCGCCATGCACTTCGATATTCGCCCCCATGCGCACCAGTTCGGGTGCGTGCATGAATCGGTTTTCGAAAATGCGTTCTTCCAAAACCGAGGTTCCTTCGGCGGTGCACATCAGCGCCATCATCTGCGCCTGAAGGTCCGTCGGGAATCCCGGGAAAGGTTCGGTCACAACATCCACGGCCTGAACGCGGCCATTCTTTCGCGCGACTTTCAGTCCCTTTTCGGTTTCCGTAACGCTGACTCCTGCTGCGTCCAGCTTCTCGGCAAAGGATTCGACCAGCGACATGCGCCCGCCCAGCAATTCAACTTCACCGCCGCAAATCGCCGGAGCCAGCATATAGGTACCCAGTTCGATCCGGTCCGTAACGACCTGATGCGTGGCACCATGCAACCGATCGACACCCTGGATTTCAATGGTCGAGGTCCCCTCGCCCGAAATCTGGGCTCCCATCTTGCGCAAGCATTCGACCAGATCGACAATCTCAGGCTCGCGCGCGGCATTCTTCAGAACAGTGGTTCCCTTGGCCAGCGTCGCAGCCATGACGATGTTTTCAGTTGCCCCAACCGAGGCAAAGCGCATCTCATGCACCGCGCCTTTCAGCCCGCCCTGTGCCTTGGCGTGCAGATACCCGTCTTTCAGTTCGATCTCTGCACCCAGCGCTTCCAGCCCCTCGACATGCAAATCCATCGGACGCGCGCCGATCGCGCAACCACCAGGCAGTGACACAACGGCCTGACCAAACCGCGCCAGCAATGGCCCAAGCACCAGATTAGATGCACGCATCTTACGCACGATGTCATAATCTGCAGTCTGACTGGTCAGGTTATGACTCGACATTGCGATCACCTGCCCGTCCTGCAGCGCCGACACCTCGGCCCCAAGCGATTGCAGCAGGGCAGTCATCGTTTTGATGTCGCTCAGCCGTGGAGCGTTGGTCAGTGTCAGCGGTTCTTCGCTCAGAAGCGTCGCGGGCATCAACGTCAGGCACGCATTCTTGGCCCCCGCAATCGGAATTTGCCCGGTCAGCGGGCCATTGCCCGTTACAAGAATCGAATCCATCTGCTCTTATCCCTCGTCCTTATCGGCTTTGTCCCCCGAGGCCGCCCGCGCCTTGGCCTGCGCCTTGCGCCGCGCCATGTTCGCCTTCAGCGCCGCCTTCAAACGCTCTTCCCGCGCTTCCCCGGATTTGCCTTGTTTTTTGGGTGAATTTTTATCTGTCATGATCTTTCTCTACAGGAGGCGAAAAAAACCGTCCAGACACCCTTGCGCCGCGTTTCGTTTGAGTCTAATCACCCGCCCACAGCGCTGCTGTAGCTCAGAGGTAGAGCACTCCCTTGGTAAGGGAGAGGTCGAGAGTTCAATTCTCTCCAGCAGCACCATCCATACATCTCCAATATCGTGACCACCCTTGTTTCTATGACTTCGCTCCGCCGAGTTCTAAGCAGGGAAGCATTGGATAGAAGCGCGTATAGAACAAACTCCTTGCCTTCTCATGGGGCCGCCAAACCTGAAACTATGGAGCTGCGACCTGCCCGGCGGACACTCGGACCGGATATATTCAAGTGTTAATCCGCCGTTCTCAAAACGACCTTGTCGCTGAAAAATGCAGTTAGTTTGATCACCCGATTGGCTTTCTGGCAATCTGACTGACATAGGACATGAAACCAAAAAACGTGTTACTTGAAACGCGACTGCGTGCTTCTGCTTTCAGCGCTTCTGCTGTCTGAGGGAAAAGGACACCTGTTTCGACCATTCGGTCCGCCCCGCGATCTATCACTGTCAGGAAATACCCGGCTTCGCCTTCGGCCACATAGCCATGTCCACAGCGTCGGCCAAGTTCGAACCCTGCGGCACCCAGCAACTCTCCGATCTGACGCATGACCCAAAGATTGGTGACATTCTGGTTGATCATAAAGCGGACAAGCTGATCCAACGGGTCGAAATCTGCAATCTGGGCCGTCGCCGTATCATAGTCGCCATCGCAGACGGCAACCAAACCGCCCGGTTTGAGTATCCTGTGTGCCTCGCGAACGGCGTCTTGCGGATCGGGAACATGGCACAACAGCGTGTGCATCAACACCAGGTCAACAGATGAGGATGGAAGCCCTGTATTCCTTGCATCACCAACCTCAAACCTCAAAGATGGTTTTCCGTCAAAATGTTGCCGCGCTCTTTCAACCATTATTGGTGACGGTTCGATGCCCAGCGCCTTGGTCGCACCGGCCATTTCGATCAAGTCGTTGGTAACGTGCCCAGTGCCAGAACCGAACTCAACCGCATACGCTCCCTCAGGCAGTTCAAGGTCACCGAGATAGGCCCTTCTGATCTCAACCTGAGCAGGCTCCAAACAACGTGCATCCATTGCATCGGCAATACGCGCCTGCAACGCATCGTCTTCGTTGGCCAGATTTGAATATGGGTCAGACATACCTTTCTCCCTTGAATTTTTGGTCTCCACAACACCGCATCAATCAAGGGAAATTCTAACACATCCGGCTTTTTCAACAACGTCAGCGCCTGGCAGTAAAGCTGGCGAAACCATGTTCATCTTGCAAAAATTGTCTTGGATGAGGGACACTAGAGCAAGTTGTTCGACTCGCCTTGTCAATAATGGCTGCTCTTCGAAAACCCTCGGTTATTCGACGGAGCCGACGCCTGGAATTAAGGCAAAGGTTGAGAAATGTAGGCACAAGAATCTCATGGATGACAAGTTCTCGCAATAGTTATGCCTACATCACAATCTATTGGTAAATAATCCTGCCGATCTGTTGACTAGTCCGGTTTTAATGAGGGGGTATCTCGGCAGGGTTAGGGGGATGCCCGCTCAGGTCCGATTTGGACCGATGAAGCACGGCATCCCCTGCCGTTTTAATATCTCTCATTCCCGCTCAGACGCTTCTCAGTCGATCTTGTTGCGCTGTGCGTGCGGTGTGACACCAAAGCTGGATCGGAACACGCGCGAGAAATGGCCCGGGTTTTCGAAACCACAAGCAATTGCGATCTCGGTGACTGAAGCCTCGGTTTGCAGCAGCAACTTTTGGGCACGTTCCAGGCGCAGTTCCATAAAGTACTTCTTGGGCGATGTGTTCAGATACTTGCCGAACAGCCGCTCTAGCTGCCGGGTGGAAATACCAAGTTCTTCGGCGATGAAGGACGGCGAGATTGGGGTTTCGATGCAGTCCTGCATAATGTTGATGGCCTTGGCCAGGTGCGCATTGCGCATACCATTGCGTGACTGCAGCGAAACCCGCTGTTTCGCCGTTGCATTGCGCACCGCGTTGTAAACCATTTGATCTGCCACATCGATTGCCAACTCTTCGCCGTGGTCGCGCTCGATCAGATGCAGCATCAGATCTGCCGTCGCGGTTCCGCCCGACGCGGTGATGTGTTTTTCGTCAGCAACAAAAACACTGCGAACCAGATTAACCTCGGGAAATGCCTCCATGAAGGCATCATGGTATTCCCAATGGATCGCCGCCTGCATCCCGTCCAAAAAGCCGGCTTCGGCCAACACCCAGGCACCCGAACATAGGGCACCGATTGGGGTGCCGCGGGCGCGGGCACGCCGCAGGGTGGCCATCAGGGGGCGGGTGACGTGCTTACGCATATGAATGCCCGACAGCACGAAAAGCTGGTCGCATTTGGCCAGGTTTTCCAGCCCGGAGTGAACCAGCGTAACTGACCCATTTGAGCACACCGCCTGTTCGCCATGCTCGGACACGAAGTTCCAGCTATAAAGTTCTTCCCCGCTCACAAGGTTCGCAATCCTCAGCGGTTCCACCGCGCAAGAGAACGCAAGGTGCGAGAATTCCTCGACCAGAAGAAATGTGATGCGCCGCGTCTTAGGCATGAGTTGATCCGTTTGAACTTGGGACAGCGCCCGAAAGTGAGTCTATTTTGCAGGAGCCTATGCTGCACGAAATTTTTTTGTATACAAGTTGTATTTTGTTAGCATACATAACCGTGACAGCACGATTCGACCGCTTTATGAAAGATGGATGGGCTAAGGGATGAAAGACGAAGCCAAGTCGCGCAAAGGCGCGTTACAAGAGCACCTGAAAACATCCATTCTGACTCTGCGCTTGCAACCAGGCACAGATTTGGACGAGGCGCATTTGTCAGATGAATTCGGCCTGTCGCGCACACCGCTGCGCGAGGTGTTCCGGCAGCTGGCGGGGGAAGGCTATCTCGACCTGCGTACAAACCGCAGCGCGCGGGTGTCCGAGATGTCTTACACGACCCTGCGCGATTTCTTCCTTGCCGCACCAATGGTGTATGGCGCGATCCTGCGTCTGGCTGCGGGAAACGCGCGCCCTGCGCAGATCGACGCCCTAAAAGACGCGCAGCAAGCGTTCAAAGCCGCCTTACGCTCGGGTTCGGCCGAGGATCGGGCGCTGGCCAACAATCGCTTTCACGACGTGACTGGCGAGATGTCGGGCAATGTCTATCTGCTGCCCTCGTTCAACCGGCTGCTGATCGATCACGCGAGGATCGGTATGACGTTCTATCGCCCACAGTCCGGTGAAATGTCGGAAAACCTGTCACGCGCCAGCGAACAGCACGACGCCATCATCGCAGCCATCGAGGCGCGGGACGAAGCGGCAGCGGCAAAGTTAGCCGAAGATCACTGGAACCTGTCACGCGATCAGATTGAGATGTTCGTGATGCCAGACGCGCTGGATGTCCCGATGGGCGTCCCACCCCTTTCGAAACCTGCATGAGGACGGAATGAACCCGATTTTCAAGTTTGAGGGGATTTATACCCCTGTGGTCACGCCCTATCACAACGATGGAAGCGTGAATTGGGACGCCTTGTCCAATGTGATCGAATACCTGATCGAGAGTGGCGTGCATGGTCTGATTTCGGGCGGATCGACAGGTGAAAACTATGCCCAGACTGTGGAAGAACGGCTGGAACTGGGCAAATTCACACATCAGCAATTGAAAGACCGTCTGCCTCTGGTCGTAGGGACCGGGGCCATGCTGACGCCGGATGCCATTGCGCTGGCCTCGGGCGCGCGTGATATTGGCGCAGATGCGATCTTGTTGGCCAGCCCGCCCTATTCGGTGCCCACGGACCGCGAAAACGCATTGAACGCGCTGGCTATCGACAAGGCCGCAGACCTGCCCGTTATGCTGTATAACTACCCGCACCGCACCGGCACGATGATGGGTGAGGAATTTCTTGACCGTGTAGGCCGCAGCCGGAACTTCTGCGGCATCAAGGAAAGCTCGGGCGATATCAACAGGGTGCACCTGCTGGCGCGGGACTATCCACACATCCAGCTTGGCTGCGGTATGGACGACCAGGCGTTGGAATTCTTCGCCTGGGGTGCGCCGTTCTGGGTCTGTGGCGGGTCGAACTTTCTGCCCACCGAGCATGTGGCGCTTTACGATGCCTGCGTGATCGAGGGGAATTTCTCTAAAGGTCGGCGGATCATGTCGGCCATGATGCCGCTGATGCGAGTGTTGGAACAGGGTGGCAAGTTCATCCAGACCATCAAGCATGGCGTGACCATGAACGGGATCGATGCGGGCGCGATGCGGCCTCCGCTGAAGGGTCTGAACAAAGACGACAAGCGCGCGTTGGAACAGGTGACGCGTGTGCTCAAGAAGACAATCGCTGACATTGTGGCTGAGGGGTAAGAGACATGGATCTGCTGACACAGGACGAATACAAATCCATCGCCGCAGGCCTGACGCTGCCTACAGGCGCTTTCATCGACGGCGCCTTCCGCCCCGCGATTTCAGGTGAGACCTTTGAGACAGTGAACCCAGCTACTGGCGACAAACTGGCGGATATCGCGTCTTGCGGCGCAGCGGATGTGGACTTTGCCGTCGAAAAGGCGCGTGAGGCGTTTGACGATGGCCGTTGGTCCAAGCTGCATCCGAGCGAACGCAAGGATGTGCTGATCCGGTTGTGCAAGTTACTGACCCGCAATGCGCGCGAACTGGCGGTTATGGAAAGCATCGACAGCGGCAAGACCATCCTTGATTGCGAAACCGTGGATGTGCCCGAGACGATCCACTGCCTGAAATGGCACGCCGAGGCGATTGACAAGATTTACGATCAGGTCTCGCCCGCCAGCGACGATCACATCGCCATGGTGGTGCGCGAACCGATTGGCGTCGTCGGCCTGGTGCTGCCCTGGAACTTCCCGCTGCTGATGCTGGCGTGGAAAATCGGGCCTGCTTTGGCGGCGGGCTGTTCGGTCGTGGTGAAACCAGCGACTGAGACCACGCTGACCGCTCTGCGTATAGCCGAGCTGGCAATGGAGGCTGGCCTGCCGCGCGGCGTTCTGAACATCGTTCCGGGCGGCGGCGCAGAGGTCGGTGAACCCATCGGGCGGCATATGGATATTGACATGGTCTCCTTCACAGGCTCGACCGTGACCGGCAAACGGATCCTGACCTATTCCGCCGAAAGTAACGCCAAAGAGGTGGTGCTGGAGATGGGGGGCAAGAACCCAGCCATCGTCATGGATGACGCAGAAAACCTTGACCGGGTGGCCGCGCATGTGGTGAACGGCGCGTTCTGGAACATGGGCGAGAACTGCTCGGCCTCGTCGCGCCTGATCGTGCACAAGGATGTAAAGACAGAATTGCTGGAGCGCATCGCGCATCACGCCAAACAGTGGAATATCGGTGACCCTCTGGACCCGGAAACCCGTATGGGCGCGCTGGTGAGCGAAGGGCATTATAACAAGGTCTGCGGTTATCTGGATCAAGCCGAGAACGTGGTGATCGGTGGCAAAGCTGACAAAGGCTTTGTCGAGGCTACGGTGGTCGAAGTACCCGGCAATGACGCCACCCTGGCGCGGGAAGAGATCTTTGGCCCGGTACTGTCAGTGATCGAAGTGTCGGGCTTTGACGAAGCCATCAAGATCGCCAATGACACCGACTATGGCCTATGTGCCTCGATCTTCACTGCCAACGCCAAGCGCGCCATTCGCGGGGCTCGGGCGATCCGGGCGGGCACCGTGACAGTCAACAGCTTTGGCGAAGGCGACATCACCACGCCATTTGGCGGCTACAAGCAGTCTGGCTTTGGCGGTCGCGACAATTCGGTCCACGCCCACGATCAGTACACCCAGTTGAAAGCCATCTGGATCGATCTGGCCGATGACGCAGACGAGGCGGTGGATTGACGCGGTTCGAGACCAAAAGACTGCCCCGGCAGACGGGCCCGGCCGGATGGAATGCCATCCTGCCACCCCAGACGCCCCTGCCGGAACTGGACAAGGACCTGACCGCCGACATCACTATCGTTGGCGGTGGGTTTGCTGGGCTCAGCGCGGCGCGGCGGCTGCATCAACTGGATCCATCACTGAAGGTTATTCTGCTGGAAGCGGGCCGATTTGCCGATGGTTCTGCGGGGCGGAACTCGGGATTTATGATCGACCTGCCACATGATTTGGCCTCGGACAATTATGCAGGCGAAGGATTGGAGGAGGATCGTGCCGCGATTGCGCTGAACCGGAAAGCCATTGCTTTTGCGACCGAAGTGGCCGGGGAATGCGAATTACCTCAGGAAATGTTCGACCCCTGCGGCAAGTACAATGCCGCCGCCACCAAGGCGGGCGACGCGCACAACCGCGCGTTTGCGGAACATCTGAGGAAACTGGGCGAGCCGCATACGCTCTATGACCAGCAACAGATGCACGAGATCACGGGCAGCCCACATTACACCTCGGGACTTTACGCGCCAGGAACAGTGATGATCCAGCCCGCAGCCTATGTGCGGGCGCTTTCGGCCCAATTGGCTGATCAGATTGACGTGTTCGAAAACTCACCAGTCACCAGTTTCGAAAAGCAAGATACAAGCTGGGTGGTCAAAACCACCAAAGCAAAGGTCAAGACCGGGCGGATTA
Organism: Ruegeria sp. HKCCA6837; assembly: GCF_013034475.1. Lineage (NCBI taxonomy): Bacteria > Pseudomonadati > Pseudomonadota > Alphaproteobacteria > Rhodobacterales > Roseobacteraceae > Ruegeria > Ruegeria sp. HKCCA6837. The sequence continues at coordinate 145,989 of NZ_WQGD01000007.1, read as the reverse complement.
TCCTCGCCAATAACGGCCATCTCGAAAGCTTTGGGTTCTACCAAAGACAATTGATGCATATCTGCCTCTACGCGTCGATCTCAGCACCTTTGACTGAGGCACAGATCAAAACGCTTGGCGGGCAATCGCGCTGGTCGGTGACACCTGCCGATCCGATGGGCACATCGGTGCGACGCATTTCCGGCAGCTACGGCGATCGCATCCTGATCCGCAACGGTACCAGCTTTCACCCGACAATCGAGACCAGCCCAATGCGGCTGCGCAATGTCGGCTGGGTTCAGGACCGCAAGTTCATGGAACGTTTCCCGCACCTGTCAGACGTAAAGATGGAGCACCGCTGGGCCGGGATGCTTTGCCTAAGCCGCAATGGGTCTGCGGCCTTTGGTGAACTTGAGGACGGTGTGTTCTCGGCCTGCTGTCAGAATGGCCTGGGCATCGCCCGAGGAACCTTGCAAGGCATGGGCATCGCAGAGTTGGTGATGCAAGGCGGATCAGAGATTGCCAGTCACTTTCTGGGACAGCCGGATCTTCCGCGATTGCCGCCCGAGCCATTCGCCTCGCTTGGGGCAAACAGCTATTTGATTTGGAAAGAATGGCGATCCGGTAAGGAGTGATGCGTTGGCGTCAGGGAAGGCTAAGCTTGGCCATGCGCCCACCATCTACGGTGTAGACCTGCCCGGTGATAAAGCCCGCCTCCTCTGACGCCAGAAACGCGACGAGGGCTGCAACCTCTTCCGGCCGACCTGTCCGTGCGACAGGGTGGATTTTGGCTATATCATCACGGAATGCAGCAGGGTCAGGCATGGAATCGATGAAATCTTCGTTCAGTTCGGTATCAATCCATCCCGGTGCCACGGCGTTGCAACGGACCCCTTCAACCCCGTAATCCACGGCAACGGCGCGGGTCAAACCGTGCAGCCCCGCTTTGGACGCGCAATAAGCCGCGTGACCGGGATTGCTGCCCAAACCTTCAATGGATCCGGTATTGACGATATTACCGCGGGTTTGACGCAGATGCGGCAGCGCGGCTTTGATCATCAGGAACGGAGCGGTCAGATTGACCGTCAGATTGCGGTGCCAATCCTCAAGGCTCATGTCTTCGACCAAAACTTCCTGCATCATACCCGCGTTGTTGACCAACACATCCAGGCGCCCAGCATCAGATACCACTTCGCTGACCGCCTGTGCCGGGCTGTCGGGATCGGTGAAATCCGCTGCAATGCCTTGAAACTCGCTGTCTTCTCCTCGTTGCGCGGTAAAGACCTGCGCGCCCTCGTCCCGCAACCGACGGGCAATGGCCTGACCGATGCCGCTGCGCCCGCCTGTGACCAATGCCACCTTTCCCTCGAACCGCTTCATGAAACGGGCTTCCCTCCGTTGACCTCGACCAGCGTACCGCAAACATAACGCGACGCATCCGAGACGAGGAACATGATGACGTCTGCAATATCCTCGGGCTCGGCGATGCGGCCCAGCGGCACGCTTTGGCCCAGCTCGGCCACGGCCGTATCGGGATCAAAACCGCGCTTTTCAAAACCCGAGCGCAGCATAGGCGTATTCACCTCATTCGGGCATACAGCGTTGACGCGGATACCCTGATGGGCATGGTCCATACCCATACATTGGGTCAGGGACGCAATGGCCGCTTTTGTCATACAATAAACGGCGTGATTGGGGCCGGGGCGCAGCCCCCAACAAGACGCGGTGTTGACGATAGCGCCCCCTCCCGTTTCAGCCATGATCGGGATCGCCGCGCGACAGATACGAAACGGGGCTTCGACATTGACGCCCAGTGACAAAGACCAATCCGCATCCGACGTGTCGGTGACAGACCCGCGTGTGATGACACCTGCATTGTTGATCACGATATCGAGCCTGCCCAGCGCAGACGCCGCCGCCCTGGGCAATTGGTCGGCATGGTCTGGATCAAGCAGATCGCCCGGCAGATACGCCTCGGCCTCAATGCCATCGACCGACCGGTCCGCAACCGCGACCCGCGCCCCAGCTTGGCGCAAACGCTCAACGATTGACGCCCCGATACCTCCGGCTGCGCCAGTGACCAAAGCCGATTTTCCATTCAGGGTCATGAGATCATCCACGGTTAAAACGACGCAACAGGGGTGCCAAATTGGCTTTCATCAGGCACCACGCCCAGCCCCGGCCCGGTTGGCAACGCAATATGCCCGCCTTTGATCTGGATACCATTTTCGGGATCATAGTTGCCTTCGATATAAGGTGCGGCAAGCCAGACGCCTTCCAGCAGATCGGGCCGAACCGTTGCACCGACATGAGTACAGGCAGCGGCGATGATGTCCCCACCCCAGCTGTCATCGCAGGTGTGCGGAAGGTTTCGGGCTTCGCAAATGTCGCGGAAAGCGCGCATGGGGTTCAACCCGCCGATCCGAGTGACTTTCATCCCGAACCCATCGACCAGACCGGTCCCTGCTGCTGAGATCACAGTGTTCAGACTGGTGCTGTTTTCGTCCATGTAAATGCCGTGCGTGACCTGAGGTCGGATCTTCTGCAAATCCTCAATGGTGTTGCAGGGCTGTTCCATGATGAACGGAATTTCAGGGCATTCGCGGCTGACGCGCAAAGCGTCGCGCGTGGTCCAGCCCCGATTGCCGTCCACGGCCAGACGCGTACCCGACCCTTTGACAACCTCCCAGACCTTGCGGATGGTTTCGATGTCGATCTCGACCGGGCGGCCCCCGACCTTGATCTGCAATCGCGGGTAGCCTTCGGTCATTTTCTCGGCTGCCAGTCGGGCAATATCGTCAGGCGCACCAACGCCAGTGGCATAGTAGGATGGGACTTTGTCAGTTGTTGCACCACCCAGCAGGTCGCTGACAGGCACGCCCAAGTGTTTACCCAGCACATCGTGAACCGCAATATCGACAGCCGCTTTGGCATATGTGTGCCCGTTCAGCAGCCCATCCATCCGGCGATGCAGTGTCAGCGGCAGTGCTTCGGTGCCGATCAAGCCCGGGGCCATTTCGATCAAAGCTGCACGGGCGCCTTTTGCGTGCGCCTCAGCATATGTCGGGCCAACTGGGCAGGTCTCGCCCCAGCCGATCAATCCGTTATCGGCAACGACTTTGACCAGAGTGGTATCAAGCGACCAGACCTGTGCATTGGCCATGGTGTAGGGTCCGTTTTTGACCGGCAGGTCGTGGCTGTAGATATGGAGTTCGGCGATCTTCATGCTGCTCTGCTTGTCCTGAACGAAAAAAGGGCCCACCCGGATTGCGGGCGGGCCAGTACGGGGAGATTGTATCAGTAGGTCTGGTTCAACTCATCCGCTGCCGGGATTTCCCTTTCGCGGCGCGCGATATAGTCCAGAAGCGCTTCGTTTTTGGCTTCGTCCAGTTTTGGCTCTTGGTACTCGGCCAGTAGTTTTCGCGCGTGCTTCAAGGCGCGTTCTGTGATTTCCACTTCGCCCTCAGCTACCCATTGTTCGATCGAGTTGTTGTCAAAGAGTTCAGGCATAAAGAACGCCGTCTGGAAATTGTCCTGCGTGTGCGGATGGCCAAGGTAGTGACCACCAGGGCCAACATCCGGAACCGCCGCAAGCGCCTGATCAAAATCGTGCCATTTGGGGCCTTCCGCCATGCGGTAAGCCATTGCGCATTGTTCCGCATCCACCACGAACTTGGCGACCGAACAGTGCATTCCAGCCTCATTCCAGCCTGCCGAATGCCAGATATAGTTGGCTCCGGCATGGATCACGGCGCTGAGTGTTGTTGCGGATTCGTATCCCGCTTGCGCGTCAAACGTTTTGGCGCCGCCCAGCGTGTTCGAAGTGCGCCATGGCACGTCGTAATACCGCGCCATCTGGCCGATCATGAAATTCATCAGGCTGATTTCAGGCGTGCCCGCCATGGGCGCACCGGATTTCATCGACACGGTCGACAGGTAGTGCCCCCAGATCGCAGGTGCGCCCTTGCGGATCACCTGTGTGTAGGCCAGCGCCGACAACGCCTCGGCTGTCAGCTGCGCTACGGTCGCGGGGACCGAAGCGGGTGTGTTCGCGCCACCCAAAACGAAGGGCGAGCACAAAACTGGCTGGTTGCGTCGGCTAAAGGCGCGCATCGCGCCCAGCATGGTTTCATCCCACACCAAAGGGCTGTTGCCGTTGCAGTTGCCGGTGGTGACAGGATGGTCGTCGATAAAGCCTTCGCCGAACAGGATATCGCACATATCCATCACATCCTCGGCGTTCTTAGGCGATGTCGTCATGCCCATGAAAGTCTTGTCCGAGTATTTCATCGAAGAATATGTGATGCGCAGGTGCCGCTGGCTGATCGGGTGATCATAAGGCTCGACAATATGGTGGGCCGAGCTGTGTAGTGCAGGCATCATGTGCGACAGCTTGTGGAACATCGCCAGATCATCCAGCGTCGGATTCCGCCGCACGTCATCCAGATCGCGCAGGAAAGGCGCGCCGGTCATTGGCACAAAGATCGAATGTTTGCCGCCCAGTGCAAGGTTCTTTTGCGGGTCACGCGCGTGATAGGTGAACTGCGATGGAATGGTCGAGATCAGCTCGCGTACCATGTTGCGGTCCAGATAGACCAACTCTCCGACAACCTTGGCTCCGGCTGTCTTCCAGTCTTCCAGCGCGATGGTGTCGCGGAATTGAACGCCGACATTTTCCAGAATATCCATTGCCGCGTTGTCGATCCGTTCGACCTGGCTTCCGTCCATGACTTCGCAAACGGGAATGCCTCGGGTCAGTCCCGGCAGCATGGCAAAGTTCGGAGCGGTACGTTGGGCACGACGGGCAGAGCGTCCACCGGACCGCGCAGCAGTGCGAGTAGTCAAAGGGCAATCCTCCAATTTTCAAACACACTGATGGATTCGCGGGGCGATCACCTCTCTGATTGCGATATGTGCTTGCAGGAAGCGACACGGGCCACATCGCGGGATTTTCGCGCTTGCTCTGCGCAAATGAACCCTTGGTTACCTTTCGTTAAGTAACCTGCTTCACTGTCAATCAGGTGCATACATCTGCAACACGTACCCGTATGGTTGTTTCAGGAGGGGCGCAGAAATGCACCACAAAACAGAGATGCTCATCATTGGCGCCGGGTTTTCAGGGCTGACCATGGCGCTTGAGGCGCGCAAACGTGGGCTCTCCGATATTGCGGTTCTTGAAAAGGCAGATGACATCGGTGGCACGTGGCGCGAAAACACATATCCCGGCGTGGCCTGCGATGTGCCTTCGCATCTTTATTCTATGGCGACCCACCCTAATCCCCATTGGAGCCGCGCCTATGCCGGAGGCGCTGAAATTCAGGCTTACCTGAAAGGTGTAGCGCAGCGCGAGGGATTGTATGACCTCTGCCATTTCGGCCAGGAACTGAAAGCGGCCAAGTGGGACGGCGCGCGCTGGCAAGTGGAAACCATGGACGGGCAAAGTTGGTCGGCGCGGTTTCTGGTCTCGGCCATTGGGGCGTTGCATCACCCCAGCATTCCCGATCTTCCCGGCGCGGACGGTTTTCCTGGGCCATGCTTCCATTCGGCCCAATGGGATCACGACGTTGATCTGACCGGCAAACGAGTGGCCGTTGTGGGCACCGGGGCGTCGGCGGTTCAGTTCGTGCCAGAGATTGCCAAACTTGCCCGCCACGTCACTATCTTTCAGCGCAGTGCACCTTATGTCATGCCGCGCCCGGACGGCCCGATTGCGCCCTGGGTGCGCAAGCTATATGCCCACCTTCCCATACTGCCGCGTATCCGGCGCAAACTGATTTTCATGTTTTTCGAGTTCCGACACCGGGTGTTCAGGGGCGAGGAACGGGCGATGAACTTTGCCCTCAAGATGTGGCGTAATTCGCTGGAAGGGGCGATAACCGACCCCGAAGAACGGCGCATTATGACACCCGACTATCAGATTGGTTGCAAACGTATCCTTAGCTCGAACGACTGGTACCCAACCCTGGCCCGCGACAATGTCAGTGTCGTACCACAGGGCGTTGCCCGTATCGATAGGGATACGCTCATCGCGTCCGACGGCACCAAAGTCCAAGCTGATGCGCTGATCTGGGGCACCGGATTTCATGTGACCAATGTTGTCGAGCGATTGGACATCACAGGTTCCGGTGGCCTGACACTGCGAACGGCCTGGGCTGACGGCATGAATGCAAATCTGGGCACAGCGATTGCGGGCTTTCCAAATTTCTTTATCCTTCTGGGCCCGCATACCGGTCTTGGCCACAACTCGGTCGTGCTGATGATCGAGGCGCAGGTTGGACATATCGGTCGCGTCCTAAGCGAAATGCATAGCAAGGGGCTTTCCGCAATCACACCTGATGCAACGAAACAAACGGATTTCACCCAAGAGATGCAGGACCGTCACGCCGACAGTGTCTGGCAGACCGGAGGATGTACATCCTGGTACATTGATGAAGACGGCAGGAACACGACGTTATGGCCCGGGACTGTTGGTGAATATCAAGCGCGTATGGCACAGTCGGGATTGGAACAATACACCCCCGTCGGACAGGAGACAGCTAGATGACACTTATTCTAAGCCTGATTGCAGCCTGTGTCGTCTTTCTTGTGGCCATGGCCGTTTGGACCCGGCGGTTGACCCGTCAGGGGCTGAGCACCGTACCACAAATGGGCCAGATCGTGCCCGTGCAGGGCGGCAGTATCCATTATGTGGAAAAGGGCGATCCTGACGCGCAAACGCTGGTCCTTATCCATGGTCTGGCGGGGCAATTACAGCATTTTACCTACGCCTTGGCCGATCAACTGGCCGAAGAATACCATGTAATTGCGCTGGACCGGCCAGGCTGCGGATATTCTACTCGCGAAACGGCAGAACTGGGGCAATTGCCGCAACAAGCCGCAATGATTGCCGAGTTTCTGGAGATAAAAGGCGTCGATCAAGCGGTTCTGGTCGGGCATTCACTGGGCGGCGCAGTGTCACTGGCGCTGGCACTGAACCACCCCGAACGCGTATCAGGTCTTGCCTTGCTGGCGCCTCTGACGCACAGGCTGCCTGAAACGCCGGTGATCTTTAAGCCGCTCGATATCCGATCCGAATGGCTGCGCAGCCTGATTGCAAATACGATTGCGGTGCCCATGGCCGCGAAAACTGCACCCTACAGCCTGGGCGTAGCGTTTGGCCCTGAAACCGCACCAGATGACTTTCTGGATCGTGCGGGCGGCGCGCTTGGGTTGCGCCCATCGGCGTTTGTTACGGCCTCGCAAGACGTTGCCGGACTGGACGCAAGTTGCGATGAGCAGGTGTCCAGATACCCCGAGCTATCCGTGCCGGGCGGTATCTTGTATGGCCGCCTGGACGCGCTCTTGTCCCCTGCCCTTCACGGCCCTCCGATGATCAAATTTGGTCTAAGCTATGAAGAGCTGGACGGGTTGGGACACATGATCCTGATCACCGAGCCGCAAATCTGTGCCGCGTTTATTCGCCGGATGGTGGCGGAAACCAAATCACCGCAGACACCCCTGCAGGAACCAACCGCCGCGCCTGTGAAAGAAATCCCTGGTTAGGTTGATTTCCCTCTTGACCCTCCCCGGCCCCTCGCTTAAATCGCCTCTCACTCAAGGCGGAGTAGCTCAGTTGGTTAGAGCAGCGGAATCATAATCCGCGTGTCGGGGGTTCAAGTCCCTCCTCCGCTACCACCAAACCCCCCAGCTTTTTGGAACGATTTGATACCAAGGCGCTAAGGCGGCCCTTCACCTCGACTGGCACGCCGTCTTTCTCGGTTGGAGACACAACGATCTCCGAAATCAAGCCGCGCACCGCGTCACGCGCTTTTGGGTTCGGATTGCCGTCATGTGCCTGCATGGAAGAGATCATTTCATCCAGTGCAGTGACATACCTGGATGCTGTCGCTGGATTGAATTCGAGCGCCTTCTCCTTCTCGTCAAAGCTGGCCAATACGTCCGTGACAACCGAAACGCGTTGTTTGGCCTCAGTCAACTTTGCCTCTCCTTCAACTCCTTCAAGAATTCCCATCTCGAAAAGTTCAATACGGCGCGATAGCAGCTTGTTAGCTTCTGCTACCGCGCGTTCGAGCTTCTTCCTGTCCGGTTTGTCCGCTGCGTTGAGTTTGCGACGTTCTTCATTGTAGGTGCGGATGAACTCATCGATGTAGGTTGGCTCAGACAACTCCTTTCGCAGTTCGGTCAGCAGAGCGCTCTCGATCTTGTCGAGGCGAACCTTCCCGTTATTATTGCAGGAGCCACTCTCTTTGGCCGTTGAGCAACGGATGCGGATGGTATTGCCGTTTCTGTCATGAATCGACATGCCGCCACCGCAGCACCCGCATTTGATCAGCCCCGAGAACGGGCGCACAGGGTTTCGGGTCGATTTTCCCGATTGCTTGGCCGCAGACTGCGTGGCCAAACGCCGCTGAACTGCGTCCCAAAGTTCCTCTTCGACAATACGAAGGTGCGGGACTTCCGCAAATTTCCAGTCTTTGACCGGCTTTTCACGGCTGACCCTTTTGCCTGTTGTCGGGTTTCGTACCATTTTGACGCGATCCCAAACGAGTATGCCAGCATAAAGGGAATTTCTGAGAATACCGTAGCCGCGCTTGCCGTTTCCATTCAGCGTTGACGCGTTCCACTTCGTCCCACGAGGCGGTATGAAGATCACCTGCGTCCCGGCTGATCCGATCAACACACTCCACGACCAGTGCATCAATTTCCCCCGCACTCGCCGCTTCGAGAAGATTAGCAAAACCAACTCGCCCAATCAGAGTCTCAGAGGTTTTGGCCCTGTCTTCGAATGTCCGGACCTCCCTATAGCCTTCACTTGTCAGGTAGCGTCGGCAGAGCTCCACCTGATCTTCAATGGAGCGCTCCGACTGGAGCGTGGTCGAATAGCGGGCGTAGATCGCAGCGCGGCGTTGCATTCTCTCGAGTTCCTCGCGTCTTGTTGTGCTGCCGCCCGGGCCAATTCCCGGACGAGCTCAAGCAAACCAACATCTGGCGTCGGGTTTTGCTTTGCTGCTGGGGACTTGGTGATCTCTTCACAAATCGAAAAATCGGTTTGGATGGGTTTTGAACTGTCATGGTGCTCGCTTTATGTTTCAACGAGCGTGAGATCGGTCTCCTTTGGAAAATTTAGAAACGCAGTTTAATCCGAACGGTTCGGAGAGCGAGAAACGCTCTCCGAAAGCTGCAGGCTAAGTCTGCGCTTCAGCGATCACTCGGCGTGTTATTCGGTCGGCCCGGCGCAAATTCTGGATGAGTTGAAGACGCCTGCGAAGCGTTACCAGAGGTTCAACCGTCCGGTTCAATTCGGCTGCCCGATTTGTCAGCCGCTTGTTGATCCAGGCACCGTCAGGGCAATGTTCGTCTGCAATCACCTCGCTCACCCATCCGGCTTCTATCTCAACCAGAACAGGCTGGAGCAGAGATTCGAGATCGTCGAGATCGCGATCACCGAACATTTCACCCGCACGGAGGCGTGAGCCAAATCGATAGGCTATGCGCGCGCCACTGGGCTCCAGATTGTCTATCAGCATGTCGAGTGCCTTCGACGCCGAGGGCACCATGTTGAGCGCTTCGAGGATCGCGGCCTCGATCGGCAATAGCTGCTGTGCGATGCTATCATACATAGCGCACCTCCCGCGTATCCGGCCGTCCCTTGCGACGCGTTTCCACCGTGACGGCGCGTATCTTTCGACCCGAGCCTCTGCTGCCGAACCTACGGGAGCGCCGGATATCGCGTTCTGCATGTATTCGTGCGCGAACGCGATGAAGTCGATCCAGCGCTGCGTCGGCGAGTTCACCCAATACGGGCGTTCCATCGGAGTTTCTGTCGAAGCCGCTGTTGTCTACAGATACGGAAACACGTCGAGCCGCATTGAAGCGTGTTGGCGCCCTCAAAGAAGCCTGTTCCCGCTCCTCTTCCGAACGCACATCGACGCAATAAGCCTGCTTACGTGGACACGGGTTCGTCGTGCCGTAGGCCAGAACCGCAAAGCGCTCACCGGCCATTTCCTCGACATCAATAACCAGCGACGGCCGAACTTTGGGATCATCCTCTCCCATCGTTTCATGGGGGAAGCGAAACGCGACGACATCGCCAACTTTCAAACGGGATTTCCAGTTCTCGGAGGGCAGCGCGATTTCAGTTTGAAGTGTCATGAGACATCCTTCATCGAAGTTGAAAAGAGCCGCGTCTTCCACCGTGTTTGGGCTGGTTCCCACTTTCGGCTGCGCGACATCCGGACTGCGCAGTCGAAGGTGGGCAACCTGCCTTTTCCGCTGTTTCGGTTCTCGTCCGTGCGCTGTTGTCTGGTCTGTTGCAGCTTTCCGATTTGTCGCCAGCGTGTTCGAAGTGTTTCCAATGGGTCGGTTGACGGGTGTTTCCGACTGCTGTGCCTCTGTTGGAGGGCCACAGAGTTCTCTGTGTCCAGAATGGTTCCCCTGTAGTGGGCATGGACCTGTCCGGTCCGTAGCAACGGGCAGCTCTGGGAGTGTTCCTGCCTTTTTACGCGCGTAATACTGGGACCTACCCAGGCCATAGTTCGTCCAAGGCTTGTTTCTCGATGCGCTGTTTTGCAGCAGGTACTGATCTCGCGAAGTACTCCCCTGAACAGCACGCCGTGCTCGTTCCCGTTCAGCTTTTCTGCGGTGGCGCTCTTCCGCTGGCATCACCTGACGCATGCTCAACTGACGCGCCATATCCGCTGATACGTCGAGACGCTCCGCAACAGTCGAGCCGCGGTAACAATATCTCTCGCTCTCGCGTGCATTGTCGCAAGCTTGCAGCTTTGACTTCGCAAGAGCCTGCTTGATAATGGCGTTCGTTTCGTTCTGGCATAGCCCGGGCGTTGCCATGTCTGCCGCTCGTTGAATGTGACCTTCGATGCCCTGGGTGTCTGACTGATGGGTCAGGCAGGTGGCATAGAAGTGCAGCCAGGTGTTTCGGTGCCCCACCGGGATCACCCCACCGTGGTAAATCCGGTAAGCCTCGAGATCTTTCAGGATCTGTTCAAATCGCTCAGCTTGGCTCAATCCCCGCGGCATTGTCTGACTACCTGGCTCCCGATCCTGAGGCTGCTTGCGGCGCTCCGTAAACTCGGAACGGGTGGGCCGCCCGACGGAGGCAAAAATCTGATCGGCAAGGACATCAAAATCCTGGCGTTGGCAATTCCCACCAGACACCCGAACGACCCGACCCGATTTCTCGTTTCGAGTGCCGGGAATGCGAAAGACGCGAGCTGGGTCGTTGCAAGCACGATCCGAACCAAACGGAGTAAGCAGGTCCATCAATGCCCGGATTGCCGCCTGCCAGCGGGATAGTGCAGCAGGTGGCATCGAATGGATCAACCAGATTGCGGCCAGTCCTCGTCCCGTTCGCAAAAAGAATGATGGCTCAGAGACACCGCGCATCAGAAGATGGCCCCCAACGGCTGCCTGAACGTCCTCTTCACCCTCAGCGCACCAGCCGGGGTCATTGTGATAATCCAGATCGACATAGAGCGCATTCAGGCTGACCAATCCTGAATTGCAGCGTGTGCCCTTAAACCGGTTCAGCGAGATAAACGATGTCCGATCCAGCAGCGCATGAAGGCACGCTACAATCCCATCCGGAGAGCGTGTGAATTGTTGACTTGCCTCCGCGGAATTCTTGATCAGAACGGCCGGCTTACCCACTGCATCGAAGGGATGGAGGAGTTGAACATACTCCTCAGGCGAAACGGTATGGATGTCATCTGAATGCGGGACAAGGTCGCGCGGATCGGTGTGCTTCATCCGCGGGAATTGGCTCTACGGTTGTAGGCACAGAAAAATCCAAGCAAAGAAAGGCAAGGCCCGGGTGAAGCCCCATGCTCGTCAACCGATCAATGGCACGAGTCCAAACATTGTAGATCGCATCCAGTGTTGCGCCCTGCAAAAGCTGGCATCGGTGTCATCGCGTACGCTGACGCGGCTTGCGCGTTCTTACACGCCGTATGTTGGAGATCCGATCATTCTGCTGGAGCTGAGGTGGGTGATACGCCTCAAGGTCGACATCAGAGGAGAATTCCTCATCGAGGATATCTGATGGATCGGCTTCTATGCCTTCTGTCGCCCATCGCACGGCTTTTTGGTATGCTGTTTCAGATCTGAGACATTCTATTTGCGACGAAGCTTCCAGCGCTGCTTTCACTTCGCGCTCGGATCTCGCCTCCAGCATTCGACGTTTCTCATCGCTGGCCGTTTTCTTGCGGGCAGCCTCTCTCACCCGCGCGATACGCTCCGCTTCGAGGTCGTCTCTCTGACGCTCCAGGGCGCGCAGCTGCAACCACGAGTGCCAGAGTGTTGAATTGTGTTCTTGGACAGCCTGGCGCCGCACTCCGGCAACTGTGTCGTCGCTTCCGCTTTCTTGCATTCTGCGGCGCGACCTGGCAGATCTGCGTGGCCCGACATGATCTTGTCTTGCCAGGCCTTGCGGTGCATCGCCCGTCTTGGCCATTTCGGCATACGAACGAAGATCAACCCGCGCTGGAGAGCCAATCTTGCGCAGGGCCGCGTTGGTCCGCTTTTCCCATTCTCCACGGATACGCTTGATTTCTCCGGGGCCTGAGGTTCTGTCGTCAAGAACACGCGTTTTCTCACCAAAGTCGCCTGTGATCCTATCAACCTTCCGCGTCGTCATCAGGATGTGGGCGTGGAAATTCAGGTTGGTCTTCGATGGATTGAAGAGCCTCCGCTCGTAGTCTTCTCGCGTCAGTTCGAGTTTGCCCGCGCTGTGCCGTTTCTCTTCCTCAGGGCACAAGAAACGCGGCGCGTGAATGTCGGCTTGAACGGCAACGCCGTATTCATCGCGAAGCCAGAGGCAGAAGCTGCGGACAAGCCCAACCTGCTCGAGAAGCGGTAGCTCGCGTGGCAAGGATGGGCGCAGTTCGCGGATGACTCTTGCATTCTTTCGACGTTCCGAACGCTCGGCAGCGTTCCAGAGCTCCTCGGCGTTTCCTGTCCAGTTGATCAATTCATGCGACAGGAGGCCACCCTTTCTGCCCGGCGAAAACCGTCGACCAACCCGCGCATCCCGGAAGGTGGTGCGCGCGGTGTAAGCGGCGGATTTGACGGCGGAGCGACCGTCGGCACGAGAATGCAGGATGACTTCGAGTCTGCTGGCGGGGTGTATCATGTAAAGGACATCGGGCCCCAACCCGATCTCCGCACAAAAAAGTCCGCGGCAGGCGCGCAGGCAAACCCCAAGTTTGCGTAACTGCGCGCATTGCCCAGCGGGCATGCGGACGGTCGCTCACACGGCGGCCTGGCGGAGCTATGTTTTCACGCAAGGGGAGCGAAGTCGGGATCCAGGCCGCATTTCCTGTTCGACCACTGAAAAGGGAGGACGAAATGGCGGACCTGGATCAACAAATCGAACAGGCGCGCGCGAGACTCAGGGACCTCCAGGCCCGGGCGAGCAAGCAACGGCGTCGCGATGAAACGCGCAAAAAGATTATCTATGGCGCTGCTGTTTTGAAGCTTCTCGAGGAAATTGAGAGAGACAAAGCTGATCGGTTGCTCAAGCTTCTGCATAAACGTATCTCACGCGACTCAGATCGAGAGCTGTTAGGGCTGTAAACCCAGTTAGATCTTCTTGAGGCACTGCACGCTCTCAGAAGGGTTGGCTGACTTGGGCCTATTGAAAGAAAAAACTGGCGCGGCTTACCGCGCTCAGTATCGTCAGGTCGCGACGTGAGAAACATCCTTGTCCGGCGAATAAATGTCCAGGATGTTCCAATGACCGGTCGTTGGTGTCGGGTTGTTGATCATTGGCACATCCAGCACGGTTGGTTTGCCGCTGGCGATTGCCGCTTCCAATGCAGGCAACAACTCGTCAGCAGCGCTGAGTCTGTGCCCTTCCGCGCCGTAGGCTCGCGCTATGTCGGCATAGCCCGGTCCGTTTGCGGGTGCGGCGGCTGATCCGGGGAACGTGGTTCCATAGGTCAGACCGTAATGCGCCTTTTGCAGACCTGCTATGGTTCCGAAGGCATTGTTGTTCATGACCAGCCAGATAATGCCCAGATCGAGTTCGACGGCCGTTGCCAGCATCGACGGGTTTTGGCCGAAACCACCATCGCCAACAAGGCTGATCACCACACGATCAGGTGCCGCCAGTTTCGCGCCGATCGCACCCGGAGGACCGAAACCCATCGTCGCGAACCCACCCGGGGTCAGGATTGAACCCGGCGTCAAAATGTCAAACTGTTGCCCGACACCGTTCTTGTTCCACCCAACGTCAGTGGTGATGATGGCATCCTCGGGCAGTGCCTTGCGGGTATCTGCCAGAATACGCTCGGGCATCATCGGAAAGGCTGCTGAGGTCGCCATTTCCACGTTGTGCGCTTTGAAATCCGTTCGGAAGTCGGCGATCTTCTGTTCCAGAGCGGGGCGTTTGAAACCGTCCGGATACATCTCGCGGGCGACCCGGTTGAGGACGCGCAAAGCGGCCTTGGCGTCAGCAACGACGCCGATCTCGGTGGGATAGTTCCGACCGATTTCCTGCGGTTCGATGTCGATATGAATGACCTTCGATCCGGGAATATTGAACGTGTAGCCAGGGTACCAACTTGAACAATCAGCCTCTTTGAACCGAGTGCCCACGGCAAAGATGTAGTCCGCATTCAAGCAGGACTGGTTGACCAGTTCTGTACCCCAAAAGCCAGTCATTCCCAGCACAAGCGGGTGGTCGTCTCGCAACGCGCCTTTACCCATCAGGGAATGCGCGACGGGCAGGCCCATATGGTCAACAAATTCTCGCAACTCCTCGCTGGCCTGAGCCAGAAGAATACCACCTCCGACATAGCCGACAGGGTTTTCGGCTTTAGCCAGCGCTTTGACAATCTCTCGCGCTGTCTCGTCGTCAATCGATGGTTTCTTGAGCGCGCGCGTGTTGTTGCGGATACGGTCGAAGCTGTCCGAGGGGATCACCTCTGAAAAGATGTCCATCGGCACATTCACCAGAACAGGGCCGGGTTGGCCACTTTCCGCGAGGTGAAACGCCTTCTCCAGAATCTCGGCCATCAGGTCGGCGCGATCCACGCGCCACGCGCGCTTCACGAAGGGTCGGTAAATCTCCCATTGGGCTGCGTCTGCATGCAGGTTCACTTCCTGATGCGGATGTTTACCGTAGTAATGCGTGGGAATGTCACCCGCGATCACCACCATCGGGATACAGTCCAGTGCGGCGTTGGCGACCCCGGTGGCGCAATTGGTCAGACCCGGGGAGAGATGGGACAACACCACCGAGGCCTTGCCCGTCACGCGGGCATAAGCGTCCGCCGCGTGGCTGGCTATTTGTTCGTGCCGTACGGTGACGAAATCGATGGGGCTTTCCGCCAGCGCGGCCAGAACCGCTATATTCGTGTGACCGCATAGACCGAACACATGTTTGACCTCACGACGCTCAAGGAAATCGACGATGTGCTCAGCAACGGTTTTGCCTTCTAATTTAGCTCCGTCCATCACGCGACCTCCTGTCCGTAGAACTCACCGAACAAGTCCGGCTCCGAGGGGCGATCCTCGGGGATGGGACGGCTGACCCAGGTGTAGTTCATCATGTGTTTCATGGTGACGTTTTCATTGGTGATGTTGCCGCCCCAGATGCCGCAGCCCAGGCTGCTGGTCATAGGCATGCCGTTGGTCCAGGCACCTGCGTTGGCCTTCGATTGTGGCTGTCGCACCATCATGCGGCTAACCGGGGCCAAGCGCGCTAACCGATCGATGTGATCGTCGTTGTGGCTGTAGATGCCGCAGGAGTGACCTTTGCCCCCGGTGTTGTAGATCTGGCTGACCGTTTCCAGCGCGTCATCGAACGTTTCGAAGTGATAAAGCGCCATCAGAGTGGTCAGTTTTTCCTTGGAGAACTTGTGCTGCGGGCCGATTTGCCCCTGATTTTCAACCATCAGAAACTTGCGATCTTCGGGGATGCTAAAACCGGCGACCTTGGCCGTTTGCTGCGGCGGACAAGCGATGGTCGGAAACGTACGGTTGCCCTTTTCGTCCCACATGGCCGCTTCGAGCATGGCCTTCTCTTCATCCGAACACAGGTAGCCGCCCTCGGCTTGAAGTGCCTTGACCATATCATCGTAAACTGAGCGCTGGATGATGATGTTGCCATCGGCTGAGCAACCGGACCCAAAATCAGAGGTCTTTGAAATACGCGTATTGTGCGCGGCGATGTCCAGATCGGCGGTTTCATCGATGACGATGGACGAATTGCCCGCGCCGACGCCATAGGCCGGGCGCCCAGAACTGTACGCCGCTTTGACCATGGGTTTGCCACCCGTCGCCAAAGTCAGGTCGCAGATCTCCATCAGATGTTGCGTCAATGGGATCGACGGTTTGCGAATGGATTGGAACAAGTCCTCGGGGGCACCGGCAGCACGACAAGCTGCTCGCATAACCTCGACCATTTCGAAGGTGGTATGGGCGGTTCGCGGGTGCGGGCTGAAGATGACCGCATTCCGGGCGTTTGCGGCGGACACGCCGGTCACCGGTGGCGTCATCGCCGGGTTGGTCATCGGGATCAGGGAGGCGATCACACCGGCAGGTTTGGCATATTTCACGAGCCCCTTTTCTTCGTCGACTTCGACGATCCCCGTCGAGGGCGTACGCAAGACGTCTCGCAGCACCATGTGAATCTTGAATCGCTTCGCAGGGCGCCCTGCGCGATCTCCGATGCCGCTCTCGTCCACGCCTTGTTGAGCCAAACGCGTGAAGGTTTTCTCATTACCCGCATACCACGCAATGGCCTGAGAAAGGCGGTCCAACCTGTCCTGATCCCAATCTTCGATCTCGGCCATGGCAGCGCGAGCGCGTGCCAGCATATCGGCGGCCATGTTGCGGTCGTTTTCAGTGAGCTCTTTGCCCATGATGATCCTCTTGGTGTTTTAGAATTGCAGCATCGGGCACACGACGCTGTGACCGCGCCTCGCCAAATGTTCGCTTGGCGTGGCTGAGACAGCGACGCGCGTGTTCTTCATATCCCAACTCGGCAACGCGGCTTTGGTTGGGCAGTTCGATGGAATAGTCGACGGGCGGCATCCGTTCGATGATGCCGGTGAAGTCAATCCAGCCTTCGCCGGGATAGAGCCGCGCATCGCGCGCCAGCTGGATCATGCCCTCGCGCGTATCGGCGATGCCGGGCAGGCAATCAGAGATATGCAGGAAGTGAAACAGGTCCGAGGGGACGTGTAGCAACTCTCCCAAATCCACGCGGCTGAGATGCAGATAAAGCGTATCAACCAGAATACCGCCATTCGGCTGATCGGAGGCGCGGACAATGTCAAGCGCCTCATCCAGAGTACGAAGGCGGGAAAAGCTTGGGAACTCCAGGTCCACTGTTAGCCCGTAGGGTGCCGCCAGTTCGCAGGTTTCCGAATAGACGTCGATCAGGAAGTCACGATCATCGCGGGTATTGGTCCACGCGCTCATGATCATGCGCTTGGCACCCAATTCCCCACCGATCTCAAGAGAAGGCTCAAAACTGCGCGGATCGACATCTTCTGTGATGCGCGCAAGTTCGACATCGAGGACTTTCAAGCCAGTGGTAGAGAGAGCAGTTTTGGTGGCATGCACCTGTGCCTTGTCGATTGGAGATTGAGTGAATTCACCGGGCACATGCATCGGAATGAAGCGGGGGCTGACGGCATCGTAACCGGCCCGCGCTGCGATATAGACCAACTCGGGCGGCGTACAGCCAATCAGCGTCAGATGCGCCAAGGAATAGAGAGAGGGGCTTGCGCCAGCCTCTTCGGGTTTCACCATGAACGGCAGCTCCACGTGTCTGCGAATCTCAAATTCATCACACGTAGTAAAAAATATCTGATATTTTTTAAAATATCAACTTTTAATACTGAGCAGGAAATGAAAGCGCCCGGGCAACTGCCCGGGCGTGTTTTTCATTCTTGTTGGCAGAGCCTTAGAGAGTGACCCAGTCACCTCCGGACTGGTGAGAGCGCACGGAGGCTTCAATAAACCGGACGCCATCTGCACCTTGTTCGACACTGGGATAAGTAAGCCAATCATCCGGAACGGTAACGCCATCCCGACGCGCGGCTACGGCCATAGCAAATTCCGTATAAAGGTTGGCCCAGGCTTCGATAATCCCTTCTGGGAAGCCGCGCGCGGTCCGGATTAGACGTTCTGCGCCGGGGCCGATGCCATGCCCGTGACCTCGGCTGATGATACGATCCGGCTCACCGAACCGATTGAACTTCAGCTGTTCCGAATTCTCCAGGTCCCACTCGAGACCTCCTTCGTTCCCGAATATGCGCAACCGCAACCCTCCCCGATTCCCGGGGGCAAGGCGTGTCGCCATCAGGGTTCCCGGAACCTCGTTTTGATAGCGGGTGAACATGAATGCAGTGTCTTCCAAAGGCTTTGGCGCGCCGCAGACATGAAACTCAGCCCGTAGGTCGGTCAAGGGCAGGCCCGAGACAAAACTGGCGAGATGCGCGCCATGGGTGCCGATATCGCCGACACAGCTGGTCGGACCAGAAATCTTTGGGTCCAGCCGCCATTTGACGTGGGGCGCATCAGCCACATCATCGGGCGTCATCCAGTCTTGCATGAACTCGACGTGGATTTGGTTGATTTTACCGATGCCGCCTTCCGCCACTATTTGTTTGGCCTGACGGATTACTGGAAAACATGACATCGCATAGCCGACAGCAAAGATGTGTCCCGTGCGCGCGGTAATCTCCTCAATCCCTTCGGCCTCCGCGACTTCGTTGGTCAGGGGCTTATCGCACAGCACGTCAATGCCCGCCTCCAGAAAGGCTTTGGCCGCTTCGAAATGAACGTGGTTCGGGGTGGTGATCATGACGGCATCTACGCCATCCGGGCGTGCCGCCTCGGCCTTTGCCATCTCGTCGAAGGACGCATAGCACCGGTCGGCCGGCAGGAACCACTCGGCCCCGCGCACCTTGCTTCGCACGGCGTCAGAACTGAGCGCTCCTGCGACGACCTCCCACCGGTCGGTCATCCGCGCGGCCGTTGCCTGCGTGACAGAGATACGTCCGCCGCCAACAACACCCAGCCGCAAACGGCGAGACAATCGGGGGAAAGGTCCGTCAAAGTTCAGGTCTTCGGAAAAAAGTCTCTCAGCCATTCTGAATCTCCATTTCCGGGACCCGTACGCCTTCCGGCAGCATTTCCACCGCCATGAAAATGCTGGGGGTAATCGTCTCGTACTGATGCCAGGGATAGTTGCCTTCGGCGTCATACATCGGTTTGTGCGTCGTGCCGGGGGCCATGAATTCTTCGAGGTAAAGGGATTCAACATCCCGCTCACGGCATTGCTGCATTTTCCCAAAGCCTACGATTTGTGTATGCACTTCGCGAAACCCCGGTACCGGGCAGAACGGATGATCCTTGTGCAATCCGACATTCAGCGGCACCGAGCCGGAATGGTACATGGTCAGCCCAACGTTACCCACAAAGACCTTTGGCGACATGTAGTGGCTGACACCGCGTAAACGCTCCTCTTGGCGAACATCAAAAGCAGATGGCCATGTATCTTTCACCCATGCGAACAACTCGTTGTCATCGGCATGGGCGTCGAAATCGTGGACAATGACTGCACGTTCCACGCCGCTAAGCGTGCTGTCTTGCACGATCACAGAGGAAAGCGGTGCAATGGTCTGATCCTCGACAGAGAGATTTCGCCCCCCAAGGTTAAGGACGATGGCGCGACCCTCGATAGAAATTCTGCGCTCGTCAGTTATGTGCTGGACGCGAAAGAATGGCTGAGCAAAGTCGAGTGTCTCAATCGGCATGAACCAATTCCTTCCTCTCATCGTTAAGGAAATCGACCGGCAAAGGCTCCGGAGCCGCGCAACGGCTTTCTATCGTCTGATAGGCGCCAAATTTTGGTGCCCGTTCGATCGCGTCCATGACCTCGAAAACGTGGTAGGCGAGCGCTCCACTTGCACGGGGTTGGCGTCCTTCTTGCGCCGCCAGGGCCAGATCCAAAAGGCCGAGACCACGGCTGTCCTCATTGAACCCGTGTTTGTTGACGACCACCTGCCAGCCTTCGCGACCGGATGGGCGCGGCTGATGAGACCAGCGCGAGGTCTCCCGCGTTTTCAGCCAGACATCCCCCTGAAAGATGTTGGCACCATGTACCGGGTCAGGGTCTGGGATGCTGATGGTGCCTTTTTCACCGTAGATCTCGAACCGCGGCGTTTCGCTATCCCAGACGTCAAAGCTCATGGTCATCGACCCTATAGCCCCGGAAGAGAACTGCAGCAGGCTTAGGGAATGCGTGTCGACCTCGACATCCATCCATTCACCGTTGCGAGGGCCGTTTTCGATCATCCTTTTGTCGAACGTGCGCCGAGCCATTCCGGCGACCCGGTCAACCGGACCAAGGCAGCAAACCATGGCGGTCAGGTAATATGGCCCAAGGTCCAGCAAGGGCCCGCCACCGGCCTGGTAGTAGAAATCCGGGTTGGGATGGTGGCGTTCCGTCCCGTGGGTACCGACATGGGCAAAAACCCCTGTCGGTTTGCCAATGGCACCCTCATCGATCAAGCGCCGAACGGTTTGCCAACGACCGCCCAGAAATGTGTCGGGTGCGCAACCGACCAGTAGCCCCTTTTCAGAGGCCATGTGCAGAATCGTCTTACCATCCGTTCGATCCATAACCAGCGGCTTCTCGGAATAGACGTGCTTGCCCGCCTCCAACGCACGCAGGCTGATTTCGGCATGCGCCGCCGGAATTGTCAGATTCAGAACGCAGTCAATCGTCGGATCGTCAAACACCCCATCTGGCGCACAGGCCTTGGCGATACCGTATTGATCTGCCTTGGTGCGGCTTTCCGAAGGGTCAAGGCTTGCACAAACCACGACCTCAACGTTTGAGAATTTGGATAGTGTTTTTAGATAAATATCGCTGATACGACCACAGCCGATAAGGCCGACCCGGAAGGATTTCGATGTCTCACGTGTCATCATTCCTGTCTTCGTAGAGGGGTAAGTAATTAGGGGGCATCGGCCCTTTGTTGCGGCCACCCTGGTTCATCTGTTCCCAAGCGTGGGCGAGTATTCCGACCGAGCGGGACAGGCAGAACAGCCCTCGCGACAAGGGCGCAGGAAAGCCAAGTTCGCAGAAGATCACAGCTGTCGCGCCGTCAATATTCATGGCAATTGGCCGACCGCCTCGTTGACGACCGAGTTCGGCTTGAACCTCTTCTCCGATATCGGCAAACCGGCCAGAAACTGTGCCTTCTGCCGCCGCATCTCGAACAAGTTGCATCAATCGGGGTGCGCGTGGATCGACAGGTTTGTGAAACCTGTGACCGAAGCCCGAGACGATCTTGCCATAGGTCTCGCGCCAGCTGTCCAGACCGTCCTTCACTGCGTCATTCAACGATGCTCCGCAATCCATGCGAGCTGCGATATCATAGTACAGCTCTGCACACTGCTCTCCTGCCCCGCCGTGCACGTCGCCCAGCATGTTCACCGCAGTCGCCATCGCGTTATTGAGACCTACCCCGCAGGTGGCGGCCATACGCGCAGCCGCTATTGAGGGAGCCTGTGGGCCGTGATCCACGCCTGCGACCAAAGCGGCTTCGAACAGGCGCGCTTGCGCGTCGCTGGGTAGATCGCCCCGCACCATAAGCCAGATCATCTGCGGGAAAGATACGTTTCCGATCAGGTCCTCTATGGCGTTGCCACGAAAAGAGATCTGTCCGGGTTTCATGTCGATGATGGAGGTACGCCACCATTGGCGAACGGCGCGCTCATCGTCTGTCGTCTGCGCGGTCATTGCGTCTGCACCTCTTTCACCGGCTGGGTTTTGCTTTGCGCAGCAAGGCGAATGGGTGCATTGCGCGCGCCATAACCGGCATAGCCCATACGGCGTTCAACGATTTCGAAGAAGAAGCCGTTAAAGATGGGGCGGCTGTATATCTGAAAATACTCAGCACCCGCCGCCCGATCGTAGAGAATGTTCCCCCTGCGCAATTGGGCGACCAAATCGTCATCCAATCCGAATGTCGCTTGCAGATCAGCGTAGTAGTTCTCCGGGATGGACAGGCTGGGAAAGCCAGACTTGAGCAACTGGGCTGAAGTTTCAAAAATATCATCCGACTGGAAGGCAATGTGCTGAACACCAGCCCCAAAGCCATCTTCAAGGAATGACGCCGCCAGTGTTCGACGCCCAACTGCCCCATTCAGGTTTAAGCGCACTTCGCCTTCGGGACTTTCGATAGCCTGGCTTTGCACGACACCAGACGGGTCGGCGACGTTCACGATAGGGGATTTTGCCATCTCGAAAGTCGAAATGTAGTAGAGTAGCCAGCTTTGCATCTCATCGTGACGCATCGTCTGGGCCAGATGGTCGATACGACGCAGACCGGCAGGTTGGGTGGCTTTGGTTTTCGCAACCGGCTCGAACTCAATGTCCCATACCCGATGGAGATCGGATTTCTCATCGATGAAATGAACGACGTTGCCACCAACGCCCCGAATGGCCGGGATATCCAGTTCCCCTGTTCCCACCGGTTGTGAGAAATTCGGCGCGCCCAACGCGGTCGCCCGCTGAACCGTCTGATCCGCATCTTTGACACGCAACCCCATGTCACAAACGGAGGGGCCGTGACCCAGGAACGCCGAATGGGCAAATCCTTCCTTTTCGGTATTCACAACGATGTTTATCGCGCCCTGCCGCCACAGCTCGACGGACTTGGATACGTGTTTTCGCTCCATTCGAAAACACATTGCTGACAACATATCTGCCAGCTGCGCGCCGCTTGTTTCGTCGGCTGTAAATTCGACGAATTCGAAGCCTGACGCATAGACGCGTTCCGGCAGGTCCGGGATGCCGAAATCGGTTCCCGGCTCGGTCCGGGATACCTCATCCAGGAGGTTCACCAGCGACCTGTAGCTGTCTCGGGCCAGTGTTCGGCCACCGGGTTGAGGAGCTGCTTCGTTGACGCGTGCAACCGACCAAGGCCCTTTGTATCCGGCGCGGGACAACACGCGAACGAAGCCCGCAAGGTTCAGCGACCCAAGCCCCGGCAGAAGCCCAAAGTGCCGCTTGAGCCGACGTATATCCATCTCAAGCCGGGGTGCATCGGACAGTTGCACATGGAACAGCCGCTCTCCGGGAATGTCCCGAAGGCGGGCTGGTTTGGATCCGTCGGCAAGCGAGAAGAAGGAATTCAAAGCCAACCCCAGATTAGGGCTGTCGACAGCATCAACGACGCCTAACGCCTGTTCATCCGAGTGAATAAGATCCGACCATGGCAAGCCCATATAGGCCAGACGCATCCCCATTTCTTTAGCGATTTGGGCCGCCTCGCCAAGATCTGCGATTACCTGTTCTTCGGTCGCAGCGACATCGACCTCGAAGGCAGACCCGATAAGCAGCAATTCCGTTCCCAGCTCGCTCATCAGGTTGAGTTTGCGCTTCAGTCGATCAAAGGCGCGCTCACGTCCGGCTTCGGGCTGGCCTTCAAGATTATGGAAGGGTTGTAACAGGCATATCTTCAGGCCGAGGTCCGATGCAATCTTGCGGACTTGCGATGGCGGTCCGTCAAAAGCGGTCAAATCCGGTTCGTGTAATTCGACACCCCCGAATCCCGCGTCAGCGATAGCACTCAGCTTTTCAGCCAGATCACCGGGGATCGACGTTGTCGAAACCGACAGGCACATTATCCCTGATATCCAAACATACGCGGCAACCACAGGACCAGATCCGGCATCAGCATAATTATCACCAAGGCGAAGATGAGAACCGCGAGGAAGGCCCAGATTTCGGAGATGATTTCGCGCAGCGGAATGTCCGTCACGGCGTTGATCACAAAGAGTAGAATGCCATAGGGCGGCGTGATCAAACCGATCATTGAGTTCACGACGACCAGCACTCCGAAATGCACCAGATCAATCCCGAGCGCTTCGCAGGTTGGAATGAACAGGGGCACGATCACCAGGATGATCGTTGTTGCGTCTAACACGCATCCCAGCGCGAGGATCAGCAGGTTTACGAGGATCAGGAATACAATCGGGCTAACATCCGAACCCTCCAGCAGTGCCGAGATCGACTGTGGAATCTGTTCCTGAATGACGATGAAGTTCAGAATGAACGCGCCACCAATGACCACCCCGACGGCGGCGGAGGAGCGCGCGCTGTCGACGAACACTTGATAAAGGCCACGGAAGGTCAGCGCGCGGTAGAACAACGCTGCCAGTAGCAGAGCGTAGAATGCAGCAACTGCGGCGGCTTCGGTCGGAGTGGTGACGCCGCCATATATACCGTACAGCAGGATTGCGGGCATCAGCAGTGCCGGAAACGCGTTGGCGGTTTTAGCCGGCAATTCGCGCAGAGGAACAGGTTCTTCCAATGCAAAGTTCCGCTTTCCGGCCAGATAATAATTCATCGCCATGAGGACGACGCCCATGATCAGGCCCGGAAGAATACCGGCCAGGAACAGCGACCCGATAGAGGCCTTGGAAACGAGCGCGTACAAAACCATCGGGATCGAGGGCGGAATGATCGGGCCAATCGTCGCCGACGCCGCCGTGATCGCGGCTGCGTAACCTCGGCTGTAGCGGCCATCCTTGGTCATCATCTCAATGATGATTTTACCGATCCCCGCGGCATCCGCGACGGCCGAGCCGGACATACCCGAAAAGATCAGAGACGCTACCACGTTGACGTGCCCGAGACCGCCCTTGAACCGACCAACAGCGGCGACGCAGAAGTTCAGCAGACGGTCCGTGATCGAGCCCGCGTTCATGATATTGGCGGCGACGATGAACAAAGGCACGGCAAGCAGGATCGTGCTTTTGTAGAAGCCCTGCAGGATCTTCTCGCCTGCGAGTGCTACGTCCAGTCCGGCTGTGCCCAGATACACCAATGAGGCCAAGAGGATGGAATAGCCGATAGGTGTCCCGATGCCTGCCAGAAGAAAGAGAGCGAGCAGGCAGGAAAGAAGTTCAAAACTCATTTCTTAACTTCCTCGTCCTCTTCGACGTCGACACGGGGATGGTCGTCAACCACGTTGTACCCAACAACCAGTTCCAACTCTGTCTTTGGGGGGCCATTGCGCATGACGTCGAAGAATAGCCACGCGTAGCGCGCTGCGACGACCAGCATGAATACCGCGTAAATCGAGAATACTGTGCGCAAAGGTATCTTCTCGCCGGAAAACGGATTGCGGACAGTCGATGTCTTGCGGATTTTCATCCAATCGATGTAGTCCCACGTCGGAAGGAAGCTGTAGAGCATACCGACCACGATCGCTGCGGCCGCCAGCATCGCAAAGACCTGCCGCACGCGCATCGGCACGGAAAGGTAGATGATGTCGAACTTCACGTGATCCCGTTCGCGCACTATGAAAGCGCAACTGAAGAAGATCACCCAAACCCACAGAATGCCGATGAGTTCAAGCGTCCATCCGGCGGGGGTAAAGAAGTAGCGCAAGAGTATTTGCAATAGGAAAATCAGGAAGATTGCCGCCAGCATCCCGCCGGCAATCGCTTCGGTCAGTCGGGAGAACCCCTTTATGAAGGCTTTCATTATGGTTCTCCCTCCCTTGTCTTACTGGGCTCAGTTGCCCAAAGCGTTGATCTGATCCAGAACGCCTTCGGGCCATGAGCCAGCGAATTCGCTGTCCAGATACATAGACTGTACCTGATCGCGGAACGCGGCGAGATCGGGTTCGTAGATCTCCATTCCTTGCTCTTTCAGAAAACTGACAAGATCCTCTTCTTTCTGAAGTTGCTTCTGACGGCCTGATTCAGCTGCTGCGTCCGCAGCTTCCTGAACCTTAGCTTGCTGTTCCGGCGTCAACCCGTCCCAAACTTCTTTGCCAATGGCGATATAGTTCAAGTCGACCAAGTGAGATGTCAGGATGATCTGATTGGTCACTTCGTAAAACTTGGCATCAACCACGGTCGGCAATGGGTTGTCCTGACCGTCAACGGCACCGGTCGACAGAGCTGTGTAAACCTCTGAGAACGCCATTGGTGTCGGGGCGGCACCCAGCGCTTTTCCAAGGAACTGCCACGCATCTGTGCCCGGCATCCGCAGGTTCACACCCTCCAGATCAGCCGGAGTGCTGACGGTTAGTTCATCCTTGGGTTGGCGCAGGTTCACCTGTCGACGGCCCAGATACATGACCGACAGCAGTTTGACGCCCAGTTCTTCTTCGGCCTTTTGCTTGAAGGCATCCATCAAGGGATCGTTGAAGACAGCCACCTGATGCGCGGCGTCCTGGTGGACATAGCCTGCTGTAAAGATCGAAAACTCGGGGAAGAACTGTGCCAGTTCCTGCGCCGAGGTGATCGACATTTCCAGGTTACCCCGACTGATGGCGTCCAGCTCAGTACCCTGAGCGAAAATGGTGCCGTTATAGCTGGGCTCATAACTTGCGAAATCAGCGACCATGGGCGCGAAAACCTCGGCCATGGCGACCGAGCGCTGATCGGTCTCCGATCCTGATGTTGCGAGGCGAAGTTGCACTTTGTCTTCCGCCAGCGCACCACTTGTTGCGCTAAACAGAACACCGGTTGCGACCAGGGCCGATACAGCAGCCCGGCGGGTAAGTTTGGTAATCACTTTGCTCCTCCCTGAGACATCATGATGCTTCTTTTTTGCGATTCAGAGTTTTGACCTATTTTGGACATTTTGCAAGATGTTTTACAAAATATCTGATATTTTAGACTGCCGTCATACCTACCATTGGTGTTTTTTGTAAGCTATTGATCCTGACCGTATCACCTGTTCTGCAGGAATTCTGAATAGCTTCAATAACTTGAAGTGTTCTGAAACCTTCCCATCCAGACACAATCGGTTCTGCTTCGTGCCGAGCTACTTCAACAAAGTGCCTAAGCTGATTGACCAGGGGGTCAGACGCACCCTTCTTCAGCGCGGTTGATGAGATTGGCGTCCACCAGTCCCTTTGCTCACCCTGGTAACTCCACAATCGAAGATCGGGAACGGACAACGAACCATGAGAGCCACCTATCATGTAGCTACTCTCAGTGGTTGAAGGATAGATTGGATATTCCTGAGACGTCATCTCCCAGCTCCATGGAGCAACGATGCTGTCGGACACACTTATGGTCCCTATCGCTCCGCTTTCGAACGTCAACAGAGCACCGGCAACATCTTCGTTGTCGTAGCCCCGCTGCGATGCAGCCGACTGAGCCTGAACGGTCACGACTTCTCCGGCCAAATACCGCAGAAGATCGACGTCGTGGACCAGATTGACTGAGATGGGCCCTGCACCTGGTTTCTTTCGCCAGGGCGCAGCATCAAAATACTCGTCCGGCTTATAGAACCAGCAATTCGCATGGACAGCGCGCACATCGCCAATCTTCCCGCCGACAATGGCTTCCTTAGCCGACCGGATCAGAGGATTGTGTCGACGATGATGTCCGACCATCAGTGGCACATTGGCCTTCTCCGCTGCTTGAACAAGCTCAAGTGCAGCGGTGGCTTCCACGGCGATCGGTTTTTCGACAAGAAGGGGACAACCATGTCGAACACACGTGAGGCCTTGTTCAACATGAAGCGTGGTCGGGGTCGCAAGAACAGCTCCGTCCGGCGTCTGATTTGCAAACATTTCCTCGAGGGTTTCGAAACATGCGACCCCATGCTCAACGGCGTAAGCACGACCTTCATCGCTGGGGTCGACCACCGCGACGAGATCAACATGGCGCAACGCTCGTATAGCGTCTGCGTGGCGGCGTCCAACAAGGCCAATGCCGACAATGGCAATGCGAAAGTTCTTAGACACTTTGCTTCCTTCCGGAGGGTCCGGAAAATCCCGAAACCGATGATTGCGATCGGGCTGCTTTGCCCAACTTGGCCACGACCGTATTGGGGTTTTCGCGATTCCGCAATAATGTATGATATTTTTATTTTTACCATACATCAGTTTGGATTGCTGATGTCTCTCAAAAATGCTAATTGAACGAGGAAACTGATAATATCGGGTGAAACGCATGGCGAAACAGCCGTCTACGATAGGTGCAAGCACCTATCAGCGCATCAAGCGGGATATCATCTTCGGGGAGCTGCAACCCGGCTCCAAACTGAAGCTGGACGCCTTGAAGGAACGCTACTCGGCAAGCCTTTCGACACTTCGTGAAACGCTGAACAGGCTCGCCAGCGACGGATTTGTCGAAGCTCCCGAGCAACGGGGTTTCCTGGTCACACCAGTTTCACGAGAAGACCTGACCGAGATTTCAGAGCTGCGGGTCCTGTTGGAATGCCACGCGTTGGAATTGTCCATTGCGAATGGCGACACGGATTGGGAAGGCAACCTCGTTGCCGCACACCACAAACTGCACCTGATGGAACAGCAGCTTCTCAAGGGCGACGAGTCCGAGAAAGAAACCTGGAAACGATATGATTGGGAGTTTCACCAAGCGATGATCGCGGCCTGCAACTCCAAAAACCTTCTGTCTCTGCACTCCATCATCTACGACAAGTACTTACGGTATCAGATGCTTGTGCTGACTTATCGCGGCGAAGAGGCGGTCAAGGAGCACAAGGGCATGTTCGATGCCGCGCTGGCCAGAGACGCCGACACGGCGAAGAGGCTGTTGGAAGATCACATTCGAAATGGCCTCCAGCATACCTTGGAGGCTATGTAAGACGTTCCCATTGCCGCAATAGCGACAGCCTTCAACGCAGAGCACCCCGGTGAAGGCGAATTTCTTTTGATCGAATTCGCCAGTCAGGGCACCGCTACGACAATTGACCTTTCGGCTTACCCCTTGAAGGTCACGGCACGCATATTTTACAGAGTGTTAATGTGTGGGGTTTGTGTCCAAGACGGACCTCCGCTACCATCATCCAGAAAATTTTTTTTGAATGAACCCTTCGTGGGCGAACTGGACCTTGGCCTAGAATAAACCTCTTTCAAATCTGTCTTTGGACGACGATCAAATCTGAGCTCGCCAGTTAGCAGCCGTGACTGGGAAGCCCGCCGAGATTTCGAAAGCCGCCGCTTTGAGTTTGTGAGGCTAGAAACCGCTAATACGCTCGATAAGCCAATACATCGACACGGAACCGATGCCATAGGCGGCGACAACTGTTGCCCTTTGGCTGAGAGGAAATGCAATCACACGCCAGATCGTCAAAGAAAGCGCCAAGGCTGTGATAAAAAACAGCTGACCGGCTTCAACGCCCAGATTGAACGCAAGCAATGCTGCGGGGATGTCGTTTGGCGGCAGGCCAATGTCGGCCAATGCACCTGCAAAACCAAGACCGTGTAAAAGCCCAAATCCGAAACAGACGATCCAGGGTTTTTGACTTGAAAGCCGGAACCGCCCTTCGCCGCCCTTTACAATCTCCATCGCCAGAAAAACGATGGATAGCGCAATGACGGCCTCGACCGGTGGGCCGGGAACGTTCAGAACTCCAAAGGTTGCAAGCGCCAATGTTATCGAATGCGCAAGCGTGAATGCTGTTACAGCTCCGACCAATCTCCACGGATCGCGAACCAAAATGAACAGCGCTAAGACAAAAAGCAGATGGTCCCAGCCTTCCAGTATGTGCTCGAACCCCAACTGGAAATAGGCGACAAATACTGACGATGTCGTCTGTTCAGATGGGATGTCCTGAACCGCAGACTCTGGCGTGAAACGAAGCGTCGCGGGCTCGGATTCTAGTGGGTGCAAACGGACCAAAACATCGTTTTGCTGAGCCTCAAGGCCCTCAATGGCGACGGGTTGGCCCGCGATCGTTGCGTCGCACTCGGCAACCCAGGATGAAACCCATGCTCGCCCGTCGAAAGCCGGGTCAGACCCGCGTGCCGGGACACATCCATCCGGCAACACCGCATCAATCGCCATTGGCTGCCCATTCACGTCCGGCTTCCGCCAATGAACGCTCCACGTACCTGGCCCGATTTGACGCATATCCAGGTATCCCGGATCAAGCGCATGCGCTACCACGGCACCTGCGGGCCAAGCAAACAGCAGCGCAAGCACTATGCAGATCAAAGCCCTCATTCGGTCGCGCCTGACAGGTCGGGCACCACAATCTTGTACGTACCCGCAAGAGCTTCATACTGCGCTTGCGCCAGATCTTCACTCATGGCGCGACGCCAATCCCGTAAAACCGCATCGTGAATGTCTGACAAAGCCGGCGTTTGGCTGGGCTCAATGGCGGTCACCTGAACAAGGTGAACCCCGTAACCTGACCGGATCGGACCGACCCACTGGCCAGCTTCGAGCTCGAACAGAGCGTCGGAAAATCCACCTCCAAAGACCGAGTCCACCACTCTGGTCACGGTCAGGGGCATTGAGGTCGGCAAGAGTGTCGAAGCCCCGTATGTAGACATGTCTTGCCCCTCGTCTAGCGCAACCAGGGCCGCCTCAAGTTCTGCATCACTTGGCCGTTCGCCCAAAAAGACCTGATTGAACGCCACCTTGTCGGGGGTAGCATAGCGTTCAGGACTTTCTTGAAGAAACGCCTCTAGATCCTCATCTTCTGGAACCACTGATGTGGCGATCGCTTCTGTAAGAAAATCCATCTTCTGACTTAGACGAGACCTGATCACACTATCCCCACGATCAAGGCCAAGCTTTCGTGCCTCCCGCACAAGTACCTCTTCGCGAATTGACGCGCTAACCAAGGCTTGCAGCTCGGCATTGTTGGGCGGGCGTTTCCACCGCGCTTCAAACTGATTAGACAAAAGCGCGATATCGTCTTGGTCGAATGTTATCGTTTCAAGGTTTTCGACAGTCTGGTCGTTCGGCGCAACGATATGGAACCAAATGAAAATAGCCGCTCCAATCAAGAAGAAATGGAACAGAGGTTCTTTCAGTAATCGCATGAAGTCTCCTGCGTAAAACGTGCTCTGGTTCTACGTACTGATGCTGGCATCAGCTGATCGGGTTTTGCAAGAAAATGAATGCTATGAGCATTGCAGAAGTTTCAAACGACCACCGAGGTAGCGGCGGCTACCTCGGCTTCGAAATCCGTGAAGCATGCAGTTCACTCGGACGGCGTATACCAAATCGGCGAGGAATAAGCGCGTTCTTGATGCGTAAGAACCGCATCTTCGGGCAGGTCGATGCCATATCTCAGCTTGTCATACAGGATCCAACGCGGGGTTGGGATTTCCAGAGCGCGAACGTAATAAAATGCCCGCGCATTCGGATCGAAATCCGGGTCTGACCAAACGGTGACAAGTTCGGCGGTTCCGATTGTGTTAGTCCAACTGGCGGTGTCTACATCCACGGTGTTTCCAACGGCGGGGATTTTGCCGTTTTCGTCAGCTTCGCGGTTATCCGACCAGGCAACGTCATAAACCTTCTCTTGCAGCGTGCCTTCGGAATCCAGCCACCCTTTGATCACTTGCACGCGATCCAGATTGGCACCAACCGGGTCGCGCAATGCGGCGATCAGGAAGCTGGGCGCACCATCGCCCTCACGCGGGCGCAAGTCCGAACCCATTGGCACACCTTTGGTGTAGCCCACATTCGCAAGGAAGCGGGTTTCAACATCGGCATCGCTGAAGTCCCAACCACCAAAGAACCGCAGGCCAATCCGCGGTCCCGTGGTTGCGTAAGTCTCGCGTCGCTTGAACGCATCGAAGATCGCGGAACGCGTATTCTCGGTCGCCCAAACAGCCGTATATCCGGACGCCACAAGAAGGTCGCCGGGAATTTCGCCTAGATCATTTGCAATGAAAGGATGTTTGATCCGAGATGCAGAAGGCTCGACACTGACGGACTTTCCAAAAAAGTTGTCTTCCTCGGCAGTGGCCAAAGACGTATGACTGTCCGTCGCCCCGCCCATACCGAACTTATAGGGGTTCACTCCGAACTTTTCTTCCAGCATCAAACCGCGCTTCAGGGCTTCGCGGGCGTATTCTCCGGCTAGCATATCATCGGTCTTCAACTCGGTAATATCGAGATTGCCAACGTCCCAGTTTTCATAATCCGCAAATTCGTCATCTGGGCTCAGGAACGGGTGCGCCTCACCATCACCTTTGATTTGAGTGACCTCATAGTGGGGTTCCCATTTTGCGCGGGCCGCAACGTATTCTTCGTCAACCTTGCCGCCGTGATACGTGTCTTCGGTAGGGAACATCCATCCGTTCGACAAGTTACCGTTATGGGCAAAGGCAACGGCGCGTCCCCCTGTTTTCTCCTGATACTCTTCAAGCCAAGCATAAAGCGACTTTGGGTCTGTATCGCCGTAGGGGGGTTGCGTGACCGGAGGCACCATTTGCAAGGCCCGGATCGGCCCGTCACGCAGCATGACGTTTCGGTGCAGGTTGAATCCCTTGGGGACCGAGGTCCACTCGAACCCGATGAACGCCGTAAAATTACCCGGATCATTATGACGCTCGGCCGCCAAAACGATATGCTCCCAAGTGAAGGCAAAAGCGTCGGCGCCCGGGCTGTACGACTCAAGAAGAACTTCCGGCAGGGTCATTTGCGAAAAGTTTGTGATGATATCAAAGGCAGTTTTCCCCGCCTCTTCGCCGCCCGCTTTGTAACCTTCGTACCATTCCAGACCTTTTGGGTCAGCAAGAACACCGGGCTTGCCGGCTTGTAGATCCGGGGCAAACCCCATCAGGTCCGTGTGGTCAGTCAGAACCATCCAATCCAATGGTCGGGCCAGCCGTACAGCTTGGCCTGTCGAGGAAATGACCTGTTCGCCTTTTGCGAACCGCCACGCTTCGTCAGGCAACAAGGTGTTTCCAAAGGCACCGGCATCAAGTGACAATCCGGTGTGCAAGTGTGTGTCGCCCCAGAGGGGACGTTCCGGAAAGGTACGCTGCGCATAAGGGGAATACGGTTGATCAGAAAACAGGCCTTCAGCTGCCTGTTCGCTCGGAACGGCGTCAGCCAGACCGTTTGTTGGTGCCAAAAGCAACGATAGAATACAGATGGAAATTCGATTCATAGTGCCCCCCTAATGCAATAATTCATGGCGAAATCGCAGAGCTTTCAGTAGCTCTTTTTATATTCGATTTTGTTTATAACATACCTGGCCAACCCGTGTTAATTGATTTGTTCGTAAGGTCATTTTCGGTGCCGGCCATCAAGGTCAGAGGGCGTAGATCCAACGCTGGTCAGAAGCCCCAGAAGTGCAATCAGGCAGTCCGTTCCGGGCTTGGGTCTGCCAGCAGAGGGATTGGACAAACAAAGTTCCCTCCCGATACTGATCGGCAATTCCAAAACCACCCTACTCAGTTGACAATTCAGTTCCCAAAACGAAGTTGATCATGAACTGAGTTGCAGGGTCTGTTTCTTCCTCAGCAGCCAAAGCCTCAAACTTTTGATGTAAAACCGTTCGCCCCCAATCCCGCGTTCCAACAGCAATTTGGACAGCCAAGTCACTATTCCCGGTTAACGCCTCAGACAGGGTTCGTAAGGCTTCTGGTCTTAACCTTGGCTGCGTTGAACCGGCCTCGGTCAACGCGCGGATCAGCAATTTCTTGTCTTCTGACGCCCTTTGTGGATTCTGAAGCGCAAGGCCAATCGCTCTGATTGCAGATGTATTTTCAGCCTCTATCCCAGCTAGGGCCCATTCGTAGCCGTTGAAACCACCGGACTTCAAGGACTTGGCGAAGCCGGAGCGTATGACTGAACGCGCGTGAGGATCAGTTTTTAACCCCAGCAAACGAATTGCGGCCGACCTGTAGGCAAAGCGGTTCAAGTCATTCAACTCGCTCACAATCTGCTCTGTCGAATACCTGCCACCCAAGGGACGCACGCGTGCATACGGCGCAAGGCCGATTTCGACCAATGCCATGTTATGCAGCGCTTGATCCGGGTGCCACAGGTATTCAGCAAAGAACAAAACTCGCTCTGCGCTGTCTCTTTCTCCATAGGCCCACAGCCGACCCGTGGTTTGAAGTTTCTCAAAAAACGCAGTTCGGTCCGGGTTCATTATGAATATGCGCTGCCACGCCCTTGAAAGTCCGCGGCCAGCGTTATCCCTGTAAGTCGGCCCATACGTGAGCAGAACGGTTCGCGTCGGATCGGCACGGAATGCTCTGCGCGTAACACTATCAATCAAAAAAGGGATTTCCGGCACAGCACTAAGACGTTCGGGACTTCCTTTAAGGATTTTGCGCGCTGTAAATCTGAATGGATTTTCTGTTGTCGGGCCAGCCAGCACAATGACTTCCGCCGATAGTATGTGATCCGCGATGGATGCGTCCGGCAGGTCTGTACAAACTACACAGGCATATGAAGCCCGAGGCGCAACCAGCCCGAGAATGCATATCAGAATTGCAAGATGCTTTCGCAGCATCGGGCATACAATCTTGATTATCCAGCTTTGAACAGCCATCGGTAAATACAGTTACCAAAAAAGATGGTTTGACGGAATGCTGTCGATGTCTTTGGTCATCGCGTCGCCCGAAGCCATCGATATTTCTACGGAAAAATCACTTCGGGCGCGGCGCGCGTAGCTTCACGGGTTTGTTCCGTCCCATCAGCTTTAATGCGGACAGTCAGCGTTTCCGATCCGCTGAAACGGTCGAAATAAGCAAAATCGAACCTGTCCAGCGCGCTCATGTCCTGACATTGAACGACATAGTCCGCCTGAAATTCCGCATGACTTTCGTCGGTCGGCGATCCGCTGGACGCGCGGCCCGTATCGTTCTGATCCACAATCTGGTGCATTAGGATCACATTGGCAGAAGTCGTGAAGCATCCTGCTTCGAGCGGGACAACAAACAGGTCAAGCGGCTTGGACAGCTCGGACATCGCGATTGCAACTTTCGCGCGCTCATCGTCGTTGGAGATCGGAGCTTCGAACCCCACGACATCCACGGTTGGCACCTTGAGTTTCAGGGAAAACCCGGTCTGGGACAAGACAACATCCAGTCGACCAGCATCACGGTGATCAGGCGTTGTAACTTGCGTCGCTTGCGCCGCAAGAGCTGCGGGGAGCAGGGACATGGCCAAAACTGCACACTTCATCAACCAAACCACCACAAACAGAATCACCGCGTCAATTCTAACGGGAAGCACCCGCCGCGCAATCGCAACCGCCCGCCCCGGCCCTACCAGATATGGGGAGTGTAGCGTCACTTAAACATAGATTCCAAACCTGACAATAAAACTCAGGTTGACATTGTTGACTATTTCACTCAGTTACTCAAAGGCAATATCAGCGGGGCATTCCCGCACGAGTAGATAAGAAAGTACCACTTCCATGACAAAAATGTTTGCTGCAGCCAGCTCTCTGACACTTTGTGCAGCGACCGCTGCATTTGCCGCTGATGCGCCCGTGAAAACGGATGTGCTTGAAAACTAAGCCAATATTGCCGAAGCGAAATTTGAAGACAGCCTCATTGCCGCGCAGAGTTTGCAATTATCGGTCGATGCCCTGATTGCCGATCCGTCGGATGACACGCTGAACACAGCCCGTGCGGCATGGATCGCGGCGCGCGTACCCTATCAGCAAACCGAGGTTTATCGCTTTGGCAACGCCATCGTTGATGACTGGGAAGGCAAAGTGAATGCGTGGCCTCTGGACGAAGGTCTGATCGATTATGTGGATGCGGCCTATGGCGGCGCCACCGACGAGAACGAATTCGCCGTTTTGAACGTCATCGCCAACCCTAGCTTCGAGTTGTCGGGCATGCCCATTGACGCGAGCGAAATTACCCCCGAACTGCTGAGCGAAACGCTGCACGAGGCCGATGGAATCGAAGCCAACGTGGCAACAGGCTATCATGCGATCGAGTTCCTGCTATGGGGGCAGGATATGAATGGCCACGGCGCAGGTGCAGGCAACCGCCCGGCCACCGACTATGCGAAAGGCGATGACTGCACCGGCCGCAATTGTGACCGTCGCGCCCAATATCTGAGTGCTGCTACCAATCTGTTGGTCACTGATCTTGCCTGGATGGCAGATCAGTGGAAGGAAGGCGGAGCAGCCCGCGCCGCCCTGATGGAGAACGAAGCCGCAGGCATCAGTGCGATCCTGACAGGCATGGGGTCACTGTCTTACGGTGAGCAGGCCGGTGAAAGGATGCGTCTGGGGCTTATGCTGAACGATCCAGAAGAAGAGCATGACTGCTTTTCGGACAACACCCATAACAGCCATTACTACGATGGCCTGGGTGTCCAGAACGTCTATCTGGGCAGCTACACACGCATCGACGGCACCCCGGTTTCGGGCGCGTCCCTGTCGGATCTGGTTGTCGCAACCGACCCGGCGCTGGATACCGAGATGAAGGCGAAACTGGCCAGAACCATGCAAGCATTGGGCAAGATCAAGTCGACCGCCGAAGCGGGGTTTGCCTATGATCAGATGCTGGAACGCGGCAACGAAGGTGGCGAAGCCCTGATCATGGGTGGCGTCAACGGTCTGGTCGATCAAACCAAAACCATAGAACGCATCGTGACAGCACTTGAACTGGACGGGATCGCGTTTGAAGGGTCCGACAGCCTGGATAACCCCAACGCCGTTTTCCAATAACCCCCGAGCGGGCCGGGAAGATCTGTTTCCCGGCCCATATCCCCACCTGATCGCCTGAAAAAACCGAGCCAACGACAATGATTGTCTGCCACTGCACCAACATCTCCGATCATGATATCCGCGCGACCATTGACTGGATGCGATCGGCGGACCCGTAGACAGTAATCACCCCCGGTAAAATCTATCATGCCCTTGGAAAGTCGGCGGATTGAGGCGGGTGCATGCCCCTTGTCCTAGCCACGATGCGGTCAAACGATAGTCTGGAATTACCGATGCAGCTCCGCGCTTTGCGTGCCGGAGTAACACAGGAGAAAGCAGATGAAAGGCGATCCAAAGGTCATCGAATACCTCAACAAGTCTCTGCGGAATGAGCTGACCGCCGTAAGCCAGTATTAGCTGCATTATTGGCTGCAAGAGGATTGGGGTCTTGGACATATGGCCAAGAAAAGCCGCGAGGAAAGCATCGAAGAGATGCAGCACGCGGACAAACCGATCGAGCGGATCATCTTTTTGGAAGGCCACCCCAACCTGCAGAAACTGGACCCGTTGCGCATTGGACAAACGCCCAAGAAAACACTGGAATGTGACCTTGCTGCCGAGTTGGACGCGCGTGCTCTTTATGCCGAAGCACGCGATCATTGCCGCAAAGTGGGCGACTATGTCTCAATGTCGCTTTTCGAAGGATTGATAGCGGATGAAGAAGGTCATATCGACTTCCTCAAAACGCAGCTCGACCTGTACGAGAGGATCGGCGAAGCCAATTATGCACAACTCAACGCGTCAAAAATGGACGAAGGTGAGTAGCCTTTTTGCCTTGATGGTGGCCGCTTTTGCGGCTGCCCCTGCCCTGTCTGCCGATCTGAAGGATCTGCATCTGAATATCACCCCTCGAACCACGGATGAACGCGCCCGCATCGCCGGCGTCACAGCCCCACCGCAGGACTTCAGCGCACCGCAGCCGTTTGAAGAGCTCTCTGCCGGGGCCGCGACTGTACGAGTGCGCAATGACGCAGATGCGTTTTCACAGCCCTCTGGCAATCTGAGCTTCGATCAAGAGCTGGACTTCAAGGTCGGCAATGGGTTGTTCAAAAAAAAATGGGTCTCGTCGCCTTCCTCCACGCTGGCCTCTGACGGGTTGGGGCCGCTGTTTAACGCACGATCCTGCCAACGCTGCCATATCAAGGATGGACGCGGGCATACCCCGAACGGGCTTGAAGACAAGGCGATTTCCATGTTCCTTCGGATCTCGATCCCCGGAGCGCCAGAAGATGGCTATGCCGAGATCGCAGACTATGTCGCCACCCTTCCCGAGCCCACCTATGGCGGACAGATGCAGGATTTTGCACTAGCAGGGCATCCGGCGGAGTACCGGCTGGATATCTCGTACGAGGAAATCCCGATCGCGTTGTCAGGGGGTGAAACCGCGTCACTGCGCCGCCCAACCTACCGGGCAGCCGACCTTGGCTACGGGCCCCTGCACCCCGAGGCGATGCTAAGCCCACGGGTCGCCCCTCAGATGATCGGGCTTGGCCTGCTTGAGGGGATCCCAGTCGAAGATCTATTGGTCAACGCTGATCCTGAAGATGCGGATGGGGATGGCATTTCGGGTCGTCCCAACATCGTCTGGTCCTTGGAATATGGCGCACCGATGATGGGTCGGTTCGGGCATAAAGCGGGAATGCCGACAATCATGGAACAATCGGCTGCGGCATTTGCCGGGGATATTGGAATCTCCAGCCCACTTTATCCTGCCCCGCAAGGCGATTGCACCGAATTGCAGGTGAATTGCGTTGAAGCACCTCATGGCGACAATGATTTGCGCGGGTTCGAGATTGATCAGTTGGGCATGGACCTGGTGGCCTTCTACAGTCGCAATCTGGGGGTGCCCGGTCGCCGGGATGTAGACAGCCCCGAAGTGCTGCGCGGCAAGGAAGTATTTCACGCCACCGGTTGCGCTTCCTGCCACACGCCGTCGCATGTCACCCACCGCATGGACGACCGGCCCGAACATAGTTTTCAGCTGATCTGGCCCTATACCGATCTGCTGCTGCATGACATGGGCGACGGTCTGGCAGACAATCGCCCCGAGGCCCGCGCAACGGGCCGCGAATGGCGCACACCGCCCTTGTGGGGTGTCGGCCTGACTGAACGCGTCTCGGGCCACACTCAGTTCCTGCATGACGGGCGGGCGCGCAATCTGTTAGAGGCGATCCTATGGCATGGCGGCGAAGCACAAGCTGCACGCGATAGCGTGGTGTCGATGCCCAAACCGGACCGCGATGCCCTGATCCGTTTCCTGGAGAGCCTTTAAACATGCGTTACCTTCCTCTCCTCGCTGCGTTGATAATGCCCGTCGTGTCACTGGCACAAGATCGCGCCCCAATCCTGATGGATGTGACCGAAACGCATATCCTGCCTCGGTTCGACAAGCTGCCAGAGACAACAGGTGCTCTGGTCAGTGCCGCGTTGGTGGATTGCACCCCGACCTCACCCGGGCTGCGTGCCGCATATGGTGACGCCTTCGACAGCTGGATTTCCGCCAGCCATCTGCGATTTGGCCCAACCGAGGTAGATGACCGCGCTTTCGCAATGGCTTTTTGGCCCGACACGAAAGGTTTCACCTCCAAGGCGCTGTCGCAACATATCGCCAGTAAGGATGAAGCGGTCCAAAGCCCCGAAGCTTATGCCGAGACGTCCGTCGCAGGGCGCGGTTTCTTTGCGCTGGAACAGATGCTTTACGACCCCGCCTTTGCTGATCAGGGCGACGCAGAATACCGCTGTGCTCTGATTCAGGCTATCACGGCGGATATCAGTGCCAACGCACAAGCAATGGCCGAAGACTGGCTGAGCTATGCCCCAAACCTAACCCGACCCGGAGAGGACAGTCGCTATCGGACGCAGGATGAGGCGATGCAGGAGTTATTCAAAGCCCTGTCTACAGGTCTTGAGTTCACCGCCGAAACCCGGCTGGGTCGTCCATTGGGCACATTCGACCGCCCCCACCCCAACCGCGCAGAAGCACGCCGGTCCGAGCGGTCCCTGCACCACATAGAGCTCTCGCTGATCGCCCTGCGCGATCTGGCCGCCCGACTGTCCTTCGATTACCCCGAAATCGCAGTCGATCTGGACGCTGCCTTTGAACGCGCAATCGAGAACGCCCAGTCTATTGATGATCCGGCCTTGGCGGGTGTTGCCGACCCGCAAGCGCGGTTCCGCATCGAGGCCCTGCAACAATCCATTC
This sequence comes from Ruegeria sp. HKCCA6837, assembly GCF_013034475.1. Lineage (NCBI taxonomy): Bacteria > Pseudomonadati > Pseudomonadota > Alphaproteobacteria > Rhodobacterales > Roseobacteraceae > Ruegeria > Ruegeria sp. HKCCA6837. Next base: position 106,333 of record NZ_WQGD01000007.1, on the reverse strand, counting down.
GCGATATCCGCACCATTGCCTCCACCGAACTTGGCCCGACACTGGGAATCAGCGCAGGCTTCAATTCGCTGGACGGAGATTGATCCATGCCGTCACGCCGTCACTTCCTGGCCGGTCTGACCGCAGCCACTCTCTCGCCGATCCGCGGCTGGGCTTCGGTTGGGGCGCCCGACTTTCTGGCTGCAGGGCTGTTTCCCGATGGTTCACATAGGCTGGCGGGTCTGAATGAGCAGGGCGAAACCCTGTTCTCGGTGCCCTTGCCTGCGCGTGGGCATGCCGCCGCAGCGCATCCGTTCAAAGCACAGGCCGTAGCTTTTGCCCGTCGCCCCGGAACATTTGCCGTGGTCGTCGACTGCGCCACCGGCGCGCAGATTGCGCAACTCACCGCTCCTGAGGGCCGCCATTTCTATGGCCATGGCACCTTTTCACCCGATGGTACAACTTTCTTCGCGACCGAGAACAACTATGAGGCCGGAACAGGAGTCATAAGTGTCTGGAACGCGGACAGCTTTGTACGGATAGCAGAGTTTCCCTCGGGTGGCGTCGGACCGCATGAAATGCGCTTGATGCCCGATAGGCAAAGGCTGGTGATTGCCAATGGCGGGATCCAGACACATCCCGAAACCGGGCGCACCAAACTGAACCTGCCGGTGATGGACCCCAATCTGACCTATCTGAGCCTTTCCGGCACTTTTCTTGAGCAGATTTCCTTGCCCCGATATCTACACAAGAACTCGATCCGGCATCTGGCCGTTCGACAAGACGGGCTGGTGGGCTTTGCGATGCAGTGGCAGGGCAGCACGTCTGAACACCCGCCGCTGCTGGGCCTGCACCGTCTCGGCGAAGCCCCGCGCCTGCTGTCGGCCCCCGACAAGGATCAAAGCATGCTCCAAGGCTATGCGGGGAGTGTCGCGTTTTCGGCGGACGGTACGGCCATTGCCATCACCTGCCCGCGCGGCAATGTACTACATCAGTTTGACGTCACCAACGGGACCTTTGCGAATGCCCATGCATTAGAGGATGTCTGCGGCTTGGGTGCAGGGTCAGACGGGTTGGTCTTTACCACCGGAACTGGCTTGTTTGGTACTTTGACCGGTTTGTCCCCTATGATCCGCGCCCACGCACACTGTCAGTGGGACAATCACCTGATACCGATCCGCCACCCTGAGTAAAACTCGGTTTTCTTCGTCACTTAGTTTACACTTGGAAGAATCAAACTGCTGCCGTATTGGCGGGCGCGAAACTGGCACCCTTACGTTAAGGATCAACTTGATTGAAACAGACGCCCGACGCACCGCATTCCATCTACGGGGTTGAGAAATGGGGCAAAGGCCTCATCGAGGTGACGGATCAAGGCGAGATCGGTCTGCGCAATCCCATGTCGCCAGAGACAGCGGCGATCAGCCTGCCGGGTATTATCAGCGATTTAGATGACCGTGGCGTCAAAGCCCCCATGGTTCTGCGCGTGACCTCTTATTTGGAACATGAAATCGCGCATCTGAACGATAGCTTCCGCGAGGCCATCGCGCGTGTGGGGTACACGGGTTCCTATCGCGGTGTCTTCCCGATCAAGGTGAACCAGCAGGCGCAGGTGATCGACCGCATCGTCGAGTTCGGCAAGAAATACAACTATGGCCTCGAGGCCGGGTCCAAGCCTGAACTGGTGGTAGCCCTTGCGCATCGACTGGCGTCTGAGGCGCTGATCGTCTGCAACGGTGTCAAAGATGCCGAGTTCATCCAGCTGGCGATCCTGTCCCGCAAGATCGGGTTCAACACCGTCATCGTGCTGGAAAGCCCGAAAGAGGCCGACACGGTGATCAAGGTCTACAACGAACTGGGCATCGAACCTCTGATCGGTGTCCGGGTCAAACTGACCAACCAGATCAGCGGCAAATGGGAAGAAAGCTCGGGGGATCGTTCGGCCTTTGGCATGAACACGGATCAACTAGTCGCTACGGTGGACAAGCTAAAAGAAGCCGGATTGTTGCACTGTTTGAAGCTGCAGCACTCGCACCTGGGCTCTCAGGTGCAGGACGTCAACGATGTGCGCCGCGCCGTCGGTGAGGCCTGCCGCTACTACACCGAGTTGACCCGAGAGGGCGTCCCGCTGACACATCTGGACCTCGGCGGTGGTATGGGCGTGGATTACACCGGCGAAAAGAAGGCGGCTGAAAACTCGATCAACTACACGGTCGAAGAATACTGCGCCAACGTGGTCGAAACCGTGGCCTACGCGATGGACGAGGCCGAGGTAGCCCATCCCACGCTGGTCACCGAAAGCGGCCGCGCCGTGGTCGCAACCTCGTCGATGCTAGTGTTCAACGTGCTGGAAAGCACATTGTATGATGCGCCAAACGGCCCCGAGGTTGAGCCCGATGATCACCACATGGTCTCGGACCTTGCTGCAGTGCATGGATATCTCAGCAAAGATCGCCTGCAGGAATGCTGGAACGACGCCACCTTCTATCGCAACGAGTTGCGCGCCCTGTTCCGCCGTGGCTATGTCGACTTGCGGCAGATGGCGCGTGCCGAACGTATCTACCTGTCCCTGATGGCACGTCTCAAGGCGCTTGCTGCCAGCGACGATCTGGAAACGGATGTGGATGATCAGCTTGAGAAAGTGGCCGATATCTACCACTGCAATTTTTCGCTGTTCCAATCCCTGCCCGACGTCTGGGCCATCGACCAGCTCCATCCAATCGTGCCGCTGCAGAGTCTTAACCGGACACCCGACCGCCGCGCGGTGCTGTCCGACATTACCTGCGACAGCGATGGCAAAATTGATCGGTTCATTTTGTCCGACGGCGTCTCGCCCAGCCTGCCGGTGCATTCTCTGCCCGAAGATCAGGAATACTTGATGGGTGTCTTCTTCGTCGGCGCCTATCAGGAAACGCTGGGCGACCTGCACAACCTGTTCGGCGACACAAACGTCGTCACCATCGACCTGCGCGCCGATGGCGGCTTTGACCTGCTGCACGAACAAGAAGGCGACACGATTTCCGAAGTCTTGTCTTATGTCGAGTTTGATCCGCAGGATTGCGTCGCCGCCTTCCGCAAAATGGTGGACGAGGCGATCTCGACCGGTACTCTGAAAGCCAAGGACCGCAAAACCCTGATGAGCGCCTATCGCGACTCGATCAACGGCTACACCTATTACGAATAACAAGGAGACGACCCAATGGGAAAAACACTGGTTGTCGGTGCAGGCGGCGTATCCCACGCAGCCGTGCACAAGATGGCGATGAACTCGGACATCTTTACCGAAATCACCCTGGCCAGCAGGACCAAGTCGAAATGCGACGCCATAGCCAAAGCGGTGAAAGAGCGCGTGGGTGTTGATATCGCCACCGCCGAACTGGACGCCTACAAGGTCGAAGACACAGTCAAGCTGATCAAGGACACCGGCGCGGAAATCCTCGTGAACCTCGCCCTGCCCTATCAGGATCTGGTCCTGATGGACGCCTGCCTTGAGGCCGGTATTCACTACCTCGACACCGCAAATTACGAGCCCGAGGATGAGGCCAAGTTCGAATACCATTGGCAATGGGCCTATCAGGAACGGTTCAAAGAGGCCGGCCTGACCGCCATCCTCGGTTCGGGCTTCGATCCGGGCGTGACCAGCGTGTTCGCCAAATGGCTGAAAAAACACAAACTGGACACGATCCGCCAGATCGACGTACTGGACGCCAACGGCGGCTCGAACGATCAGGAATTCGCCACCAACTTCAACCCGGAAATCAACCTCCGCGAAGTGCTGGCCGAGGTGCGCCACTGGGAAGGTGGCGAGTGGAAACACTCCCCGGCGATGACCCACAAGGTCGAGTTCGACTTCCCCGCCATTGGCCCCAAGAACATGTACCTGATGTATCACGAGGAACTGGAATCGCTTTCGACCCACTTCCCCGAGATCGAGCGTGCCCGCTTCTGGATGACCTTTGGCGACGCCTATATCACCCACGCAAAAGTGCTGGAAAACGTCGGCATGACCCGCATTGACCCGGTGATGCATGACGGCAAGGAAATCATCCCGATCCAGTTCCTGAAAACCCTGCTGCCCGACCCCGGCGATCTGGGCGCGGAAACCAAGGGTAAGGCCTGCATCGGCGATATCGCCACGGGTCAGGCCAAGGACGGCTCGGGCGAGAAAACCTTCTACATCTACAACATCTGCGACCACGAAGAATGCTATGCCGAGGTCGGCAGCCAGGCCGTCAGCTACACAACCGGCGTCCCTGCGATGATCGGCGCGGCGCAGGTGCTGAAAGGCAACTGGCGCGAGCCGGGTGTTTGGAACATGGAACAGCTGGACCCGGATGATTTCATGGACATGCTGAACACACACGGTCTGCCATGGCAGGTCCACGAACTCGACGGCCCGGTCGAATTCTGACTAACCAGTGGGGATACCGCTCCCCTTCTTCTTGTTCACAAATACGGCGGGGGTCCGGGGGCAGAGCCCCCGGCCTCTCCACAACCCAGAGACGCCGGACATGCCCGACATGATGACCACGCAGGCCGGAGACGCAGGTGGCTTCCGCAATTTCGACCTCACCCGCGTCCCCACGCCCTGCTTTGTGGTCGACGAAAAAGCCGTCGAACGCAACCTGACCATCCTCTCCGACATTGGCACGCAATCCGGCGCGCATGTCCTCAGCGCGCTCAAGGCGTTTTCGATGTTCTCGCTGGCCCCACTGGTGCGCGAGTATCTCGGCGGCACCTGCGCGTCCGGCATCTATGAGGCCCGCCTAGGTCGCGAGGAATATGGTGGAGAGGTTGCCACCTTCTGCGCGGGATACAAAGACGCCGACATAGATGAAATCCTATCGCTTTCGGACCACATCATCTTTAACTCTCCGGCACAAAAGGACCGGTTTCTTGCCAGGGCTCAGGCTGCCAAGGTGCAAGTCGGTCTGCGCATCAACCCGGAACACTCCGAAGGCGAAATTCCAAAATACGATCCCTGCGCCCCCTGTTCGCGGCTTGGAATCCCAGTGAGTCAATTGACCACCGAGGCTTTGGCCGGTGTCGATGGCCTGCATATGCACACGCTGTGCGAACAAGGGTTCGAACCGCTTCAACGCACCTGGGAGGCCGTTCAACCCAAAATCGCCCCCTTTATGGGCCAACTCAAATGGCTGAACTTCGGCGGTGGCCATCATATCACCCGTGACGATTATGACCGCGAAGGGCTGGTTGCCTTCATCAAAGCCATCCGCGAGTCCCATGGCGTCGACGTCTACCTCGAGCCCGGTGAAGCCGTCGCGTTGGATGCGGGAATTCTGGTTGGGGAAATCCTCGACCTGCCGAAAAACGGCATGAACCTCGCAATTACTGATATCTCAGCCACATGTCACATGCCCGACGTGATCGAAGCCCCCTATCGCCCCGCCCTGATGGACGAGGCCGAGGCGGGCCATACATACCGCTTGGGTGGTCCCTCCTGTCTGGCCGGCGACGTGATCGGCGACTACACTTGGGACAAGCCATTGCAGATCGGTCAGCGGTTCGCCTTTCTTGATCAGGCCCATTATTCAATGGTCAAAACCAACACCTTCAACGGCGTTCCCCTGCCAACCATCTCCTTGTGGAACAGCGAAACGGACGAACTGAAGATCATCAAAAAGTTCGGCTATAACGACTTTAAGGACCGCCTCTCATGAGCATTTTCCTCGACAGTGAACTGACCGAAGCCGAGCGTACCGAGGACGCCCGTTTTCGCGTGATCCCGGTCCCGCTGGAGCGCACCGTGTCTTACGGGTCAGGCACAGCCAAAGGCCCCGAGGCGATTATCGAAGCCAGCAACGAACTGGAACGCATCACCGGCCACGCGGAACCCTGTGTCGAAGGTATCTTCACCGAAGCACCGCTGGATTGCGACGCCGCCCTGCCCGACGTCATGGAGGGCCTCGCCCAACGCACCGAAGCTGCCGTCCGAGCAGGCAAAGTGCCCGTAACATTGGGAGGCGAGCATTCCCTCAGCTACGGCGCAGTGATGGGCGTGGCGCGCGCGCTGAACCAACCCATCGGTATCGTTCAAATCGACGCGCATGCTGACCTACGCAACGCCTATCAGGGCGAAAAACACAGCCACGCATCAGTCATGCATCTGCTGGCCGAAGAAGGCGTCCGGCTGGCCCAGTTCGGCGTCCGCGCCTTTTCCTCCGAAGAGGCCAAAAGCCGTCTGAAAAACCACGTCTTTCACGTGGATGCCGAGGAACTGGTCACCGGCAACATCCACGCAGTCGACCTGCCCGAAGATTTCCCCGAGCTGGTCTATGTCAGTTTTGACGTGGACTGCCTTGATCCGTCACAGATGCCAGCGACCGGCACGCCAGTACCCGGCGGTCTGGGCTACTATCAGGCGCTTCGGCTGGTCGAACACGCACTGAAGGGCCGCACATGCGTAGGTTTCGACGTGGTCGAACTGGCCCCGGACGGCAATGCCGCCTGGGACTTCACTGCCGCGCAGATCGTCTATCGCCTGATGGCGGCCTGCTAAGCGTCAGAGGTTTCGTTCAACTCCATATGCCCTTCGCCTTTGTTCAGGACACGGCGCAGCATGGGCTCGAAAAACTCCAACGGTTTGGTCGGATAATCCGGGTCGAACGCTTTCTGATCGTATTCGTGACAGAAATAGCGGCAGTCCTCCCAATAGGGGCTGTCGCGGTACTTGTCACGGGCGTTGCGGTCACCGCCGAGGTGATGGTTGTAATAATAGCCCTGAAACACACAGTGATGTTTGAGAATCCAGTAGGTCCGCTCGCTGACATAGGGCTTCATCATCGCCGCTGACAGCTCACCATGGTTGTAGGGTGACAGAATATCGCCAGTGTCGTGGATCAGGGCCGCGACCACCAACTCTTCATCTGCCCCGTCTTGATACGCGCGCGTCGCGGCCTGCAGGCTGTGTTGATAGCGGTTCACGGGATAGGGTGTCCATTCCTCGTCCAATGACCGTATGGCGTCGAGGATGCGGTCAGGCAATGCGGCATTATACGCTTCCTCATATTCCAATACGGCGTCCCAGTCGGCCTTGGTCGCTTCTTCAAAACTAGTCCAGGTCGGCTTGTGGCTTTTATCCAGCATGGTTGTTTCTCCGGCGTGTTTCCTGCCCGCAGAATACCGTGACTCTCCTGTTCAAAAAAATGAATTGATTTTATCAGTTTGATGAAAAAATACTTTCAATATGCAAACCAAAGCTCTTGAGACTTTTCTATGCGTTGCTGAAACGGGTGGTTTCCACGCGGCGGCCCGAAAGCTGAACGTGACCCAGACAGCCGTTAGTGCCCGCATTCGTCTGATCGAGGAGGAAACCGGCAGACCGCTTTTCACACGCGGTGCCGGTGCCACGGCGCTGACTGGATTCGGGCAGCAATTCAAGCCTTATGCTGAGCAGATGCTGTCGCTATGGGCGTTTGCCTCGCGCGAATTACCTGATCAGACCCAAAGCCGCCCTGCGCTGCGCCTTGGTGGGCAACTCAGCATATGGGACCCATTGCTGGTGGACCTTGCCGTACGCTTTGAACAGCGCTTTGACAAGCTTCTACTGACGCTCAACTACGACCACGATCTGAACATGATCGAGGCAGTGGCAACTCATGTGCTGGATGCAGCCATCACGCATGAAAAGCCTGCGGACCGGCGGGTGACTTGGTGCGAATTGGAACCTGAGGCTTTGTCATTGGTGCAGACGCCACAGAAGCACACCGCCGAAGAGGATCTGGTTTTCGTCAATCTTGAGCTGGGCGAAGTCTATCAGGACCATGTCAGATCCGCCGCGCGACAGGCGTCTGGTCAGACCCTGTTTCTGGGCAATTGCATAATGGCGCTGCGTTATGTCCTAAAACGCGGCGGACGCGGCTATTTCCCCGATTACGTCATTTCAGATCATTTGAAATCTGGCGATCTGGAACGTGTTGCAGAAAGCGTTCCATTGCGGTTGCCAGTGTATTTAGTCACACGCAGCGACCAGCCGGAACTTGACGAACTTCTGAGTTGCCTCACCGACCTGCGCGCCTAGGTGGGCGTGACCAACGTCTTGTCCGAACGCAGTCGCTTGCGCAGGATCGGACGCCCCGCGATCAACAAGAAGACACCGGAAATCAGCACCCCGATGATAGCCGGAAGATAGAGTAGGATCCAAAGCTTGGGGTCGTCGATAACAACAGGAGATACAAACCCGCGCACACCTTCGAGCAGCACCAGAATCGTGAACGCACCCAGGATTTGGGGCCAGAGTCCAAACCGCGAAAAGCTGCCCAGCATAAGTGTCGAATACCCTGCCAGGGAAACAGCGACACAAATGGCAATCCAGGAAAACCGCTGATGCAATTCTTCGACCAGCTTGCCCTCGCTATACCCTTCGGCGGCAGAAATCTCACTGCGGTTCTGAATCAGCTCAACGGTTGGGATAGCCTCAAGACTACGTTTGGTCATCGGGCTTGTGCTGGTCAATTCGGAGATGTCGTATGACGCGTCCTGAAACAGGGTCGAAGACAACCGTCTGCCTTCTTTGGTCAGGCGCAGCGCCACGCCGTCAACCATAACAAGGTGAATACCGATGTCATTGTTGACCAGATAGGCAGTGGCACTGGAGTAGCTGACCGCGTTTTCAGGATCGCGCCGGTCCGAGACAAATACCTCACGCAGTGTCCCGTCCAGATCGATCTGGCCGATATATACAGTAACATCTTCGGCCGGGTGCAGGAACTCGCCTTCGTTCAGCAACTGCGCCGTCACATCGCCAGCGACCTCTGCTTGCCGAATCTCCAATTGCTCGACCGAAGCGGGGCGCAGAAAAACACTGATTGCCGCCATCATCAGGCCGGTAATCGCCCCAAACAGAACGACGGCACGGGCTAACCTGCGAGGGCTGGAGCCCGTGGCCAGCATTACCGTCAACTCACTTTCCCGGCTCAGACGATTGGTGGCGTAAACAGCAGCAGCAAACACGGCCATGGGCATGACCGTGCGGATCAAAGTTGGCAGGGTCAGGGCAGTGAATTCCAGAAAAACCATCGCGGACTGACCACCGCTGATCACGCGGTCAAACAGGCTGACCGACCGGGTGATCCAGAACACACCGACCAGCACAAGGGTGAAAAAGCCAAACAGAATCAGCAATTGCCGCAGGAAATATCCATCAAAGCGCGACATGGGTCCTCGTGCGTGTGTTCGTTTGCACCGGACACTAGGGCATTCGGCGGTCAGAGGAAACAGGGATTGGTTGGCCAGAGGAACCCTGTTTGCGCTTTGGCTGAAGAAGTCCAAAGCATTGATCAGAACATTGAGCTTTGTGAAAAGGGCGCTTCGTGGCACATTTCTTGGATTACTTGGAATGGAGTTTGACACATGGCCCTGTTTTTTTCCCGCCGCACCTATAACGCGCAAAAAAAGAAATTCACTTTCAAGCCCGCTGCAAAAACCAGATACGTTCACATCACGCAAAAAAGCCCGAGCGGTAAAATTCGCAAAGGCGGCATCGTCAAAAAGGCCAAATGGCTTGATCTTGTCCGCCAAGAGGGCGGAGATTCGGACGTCCTGATCTATGTCCATGGTTTCAACACCAGCCAGAAGAGTATGCTGGACCGGCTTGAAAAGATTGAAAACGGGGTAAGGGCCAACGGGTATCAGGGGGCCGTTGTCGCCTTTGACTGGCCAAGTGATGGGTCGATTCATGCGTATGACTCGGACCGCTCCGACGCCAAGGCAGTTGCCCCACATCTGGTGGGGGATGGAATTTTACCGCTGTTGGGGATGCCTTCTCGCCCAAGGGTTCACCTGATTGCACATTCCATGGGGGCTTTGGTCGTTCTGCGCGGTTTCTCGGATTTCGGGGATTCGGCTGGACCGGGAAACAAGATTTGGTCCGCGGGTCAGATCATGTTTGCGTCTGGCGATGTCGACGCAGAGTGGCTTGAAAAAGGCGCTTGGGGAGATCTGGTTCTCAAAAAGCGCAGCAAGCGATTCACCAACTATTACAGCAGCAGGGACAAGGTTTTAGCCCTGTCTGGCGGGCTTGTGCACGGCGGGCGGCAACGCGTGGGTCGCGTTGGAATGCCAAAGCTGACCTCGAAAGGTCATTGGGACATTTATTGCAACGAGCAATACAAGCGCGACGTTCCAAAGGCGCAGCGCAAGATGATGAAATCCCATCGCTGGTGGTTCGACAGCGACGGGTTTTATCAGGACCTTGCGCTGACGATCAGCGGGCATCCTGCAAAAACGATGCCGACTCGGCGGAAGACAAACATCGGAGACCAAGCACTGCTGGTCTGATCCCTCGGTCGCCTAGCTTTTTTGCGTCGAAGCAAACTGTTTTCGCTAATGGTTAACAGTACGTGGACGCCCCGTTTGCCACACGTTCATATGGCAGCTGCATAACGGACCATGAAGAAGTGGCCAATTCACGTGCCGCGCCTTTATTGAAACGGTTTTGACTGACGCGGGGATTTGGCGCCAACGCACAAGCCGTCAACACTGGAAGCCGCTGCACTGCACGCTCAAATACCAAAAAAGAGCGACGCCGAATACGGCATCGCCACTTGGGCCGCTTGCTCCTTGGCAACTCTTCACCCAAAGAATTCCGAACTGTTTCAGGATTATCGGCAAATTTGGGCACAGAAACCGAAGCCAATCTCTCTTCCTGAAAATTCAGAATGACTTGAACCACATCGCAAGACGCGTCCCGGCGCGCTTCAGGTCGTCAGCAGTGTTTACACCTAAAAAACGTGCGAACCATTTGGCGTGCTCTGCACATTACCAAACCAAGTTCTTGCTATGGTTTTTAATGGCAGGGGCAGCAGGGTTCGAACCCGCGACCTACGGTTTTGGAGACCGTCGCTCTACCAACTGAGCTATACCCCTATGGTGAGCACCCAGATATGCCAGCCGCGCAGCGGACTCAAGAGGCTTTTTCAAATTCCGCACCACTATCTGATCCGACAAACAAGTTGCGCAAAATGTGCAGTGCGCTAAGACAAGGTCCGGTCAGCTAAAGGAAGCCCGAGTGAACCTCCGCAAGAAGATCGCAGACAGTGAAGTTGTGCTAAACTGGGTAGCACGTCGGATTGCCAGCTATATTAGATGGGTCAACCGCAACACGCGCTGGCAACGCATCGGGTATGAAGAACTGGACCAATTGGCTGAACAGGGAGAGCCGGTCATCGTTGTGCTGTGGCACCAGCGGCTGGCGCAGTCCCCGTATTTCTTTCCGCTGGACAAAGGCAGGATCTGTTCGATCACGTCCGCAGCCCGCGCCGGCAGCATGGTGGGCCGGGTGCAGGAACAGTTCGGCATGGACACAATCGCCATGTCCAGCCACAAGCGGCACGTGGCCCTCTCGCGCGAAGTGCTTGGGAAGATGAAGCAGGGTATTTCCATCGGTATTGCTGCTGATGGGCCGCGCGGACCAGAACGGGTGCTGTCGACTGTGCCACTGGTTTGGGCGCGCACCTCCGGCAAACGGGTGTTTGGCATCACCTTTTCTGCGAAACACGCGCGCGAGGCCGGTACATGGGACCGCCTGCTGATGCCACGCCCCTGGCGCAATGAAGGAGTGTTTTTGTGCCGCGAATGGACCGGAACGGTGCCTCGCAAGGCCAGCGAAGAAGAGTTTGAGGCCCTGCGCCTGAGCCTTGAGCAGCACATGAACGACATCACAGCCGAAGCCGACCGGATGGTCGGGCGCGAGCCGTGGTCGCCTGATGCCTAACCGCCCCTGAGGCGTTGCATCAGATAGACTTCGCTGCCCTCGGGGATTGGTTCCGTAAGCCCGGTGGCAATGACGCGCCCGTCAATCGCGATGGAGATCCCCGCATCGATGGGGGCTTGCAATTGCGGGTGGGCCTGAACCAACGCACGTAAAAGTTCGCCGGTGGTTTTGGCCTCGACCTCCACCACCTGTTGGCCCCCGGTCAATGACCGGAGGCTAGACCAAAGGTGGACCTCAACCATTGTCCTTTAGCGCGGCCAGAATGCGCGGCGGGGACATTGGCAGTTGCTTCATCCGAACGCCAGCGGCGTTGGACACCGCATTGGCGATGGCCGCCAGCGGCGGGACAATGCCCGTTTCGCCGACACCACGAACCCCAAACGGGTGGCCGGGGTTGGGTACTTCGACAATCACCGTGTCAATCATCGGCAGGTCGCTGGCAACGGGAATACGATAGTCGAGGAAGATCGAGTTCTGCAAGCGCCCGTCCTCGCCATAGATGTACTCCTCGTTCAGAGCCCAACCGATGCCTTGTGCGGCTCCACCCTGGAATTGACCCTCAACATAGGTCGGGTGGATCGCTTTACCGGCGTCCTGAATGACCGTGTAACGGGTGATCGAGGTCTTGCCGGTTTCAGGATCGACTTCGGCATCGACAATATGAGTGCCAAAAGACACGCCCGCACCTTCCGGGGTGGCTTCAAAGTGGCCCGAGATCGGGCCGCCGGTTGAACCCATATCCGCAGTGATGTCGGCCAGCGGCATCGGATCGAAATCGCCTGCATTGGGGCCCGAAGGCACCGCGCATCCGTCTTCCCATTTCACCGCATCAACCGGGATGCCCCACTTGGCCGCCGCACGTTCGCATAGTTTCTCGACCGCATGTTTTGCGGCTTTGATCGTGGCCAGACCCGAGGCATAGGTTACGCGCGAGCCGTGGCTGACGTCGTTGTAGCCCAGCGTCGCGGTGTCGGCGACAGTGACACGGATGTTTTCGTAGGCAATGCCCAGAACCTCTGCCGCCATCAGCGCCATCGACGCGCGTGACCCGCCGATGTCGGGCGTGCCGACCATCAGCTGGGCCGAGCCATCTTCGGACAGGGCCAGGGATACGCTGGTCTCACCACCATGGTTGAACCAGAACCCGCAAGAGATTCCACGCCCCTGCCCTGGCTTGAGCGGTGCTGCGTAATGCGGATGCGCCTTGGCAGCCTCAAGCGTTTCGACCAGACCGATGCGTTCATAGGTCGGGCCATAGCTGGCCTTGGTGCCTTCATGGGCTGCGTTTTTCAGACGGACATCCACCGGATCGAGACCCAGCTTGTTGCACAGCTCGTCAATCACCGACTCGACTGCAAACGCCCCCATCGGCGCACCCGGTGCCCGGTATGCGGCTTGCTTGGGGCGGTTCGACATCACGTCGTAGCCGATTTGCTTAACGTTGGTTAGATTGTAGGGCGCAAAGGCGCACATGGCGGTCATGTCGCCCGGTGCGCCCGGGAACGCTCCGCCTTGCAGACGGAACACGCCTTGTGCTGCCGAAATCGTTCCGTCCTTCTTCATGCCGATCTTTACGTCCATCGACGCAGAAGAGGTTGGACCAGTTGCTCGGAATACCTCGGATCGCGTCATGACGATCTTGACCGGACGATTGGCTTTACGGCTCAGAGCCAGAGCCACCGGTTCGATAAATACGGTTGTCTTACCACCAAAACCCCCGCCGATCTCGGACGCGGTCACGCGCAGTTGCGAGGTTTCGATGCCCAGCAAAGCTGCACAGGTTTTCTGCGCGATCCAGTGGCCTTGGGTGGTGCACCACAGTTCGCCCTTGCCGTCATTACCCAGCATGCCCAGACAGGCGTGCGGTTCGATATAACCCTGGTGCGTCGCCTCGGTGACAAAGCTGTCTTCGATCACCAGATCGGCCTCGGCAAAACCTGCCTCGACATCACCGTGGCCGCTTTCGTGATAGCGGACCACGTTAGGGTGCATCCCTTCAGGTACGGAATAGTCTGCCGCGCCGTCGCGGATAACAGGTGCATCCGAAGCCATTGCCTTGTCCACGTCGGTGACATGGGGAAGCACCTCGTATTCGACCTCGATCAGCTTGAGCGCATCACGGGCCGCCAGCGCAGACGTTGCCGCCACGGCCGCCACCGCGTGACCGTCATACAGAGCTTTCTCACCAGCCATGACGTTTTCCAGAACATTCCAGAACTCGCCTTCCAGCCCCGGCTTGAACGGCACGTCGGCAAAATCCGCTCGGGTTACAACGGCTTTGACATCCTTATGCGCCTCGGCCTTTGACGCATCGATCTTCACAATCCGTGCATGGGCGTGAGGGGAGCGCAGAACAGCGCCGTGCAACATTCCGGGCGCTGAGATATCCGCGCCGAACTTGGCGCGGCCTGTCACCTTGTCCAGACCGTCAGGACGGTTGGGGCGGGTGCCCACAAATGTGAAGTCTGATTTCCGATCGTCCAGAGCCATTACGACGCCTCCCGCATCTCAGCCGCCGCATCCATCACGGCGCGAATGATCTTGTCGTACCCGGTGCAGCGGCAGAGATTGCCTGCCAGCCAATACCGGGTTTCCTCTTCGGTGGGGTTCGGGTTTTTCTCCAGCAGCGACTTGGCCGCCACCAGAATACCCGGAGTACAGATACCACACTGCAAAGCAGCGTATTCGATCATCTTCTTTTGCAGCGGATGCAGAACGTCGCCGTCTGCAATGCCTTCGACGGTTTCGATTTGCTTACCCTCGGCCTCGACGCCCAGCATCAGGCAGGAGCAGACCAGACGGCCATCAACGGTGACGGAACACGCACCGCAATCTCCTGTACCGCAGCCCTCTTTCGCGCCGGTCAGGTTCAGCTTGTCGCGCAGACAGTCCAGCAGAGTTTCGCGCGGGTCACAGAGGTATTCAACGGCGTCCCCGTTCACGGTGGTGGATACGTGGAGCTTTCTCATGCGTTTTCTCCCTTTGCGCGGGCATAGGCAATTTTCGCAGCGCGCTTGGCCAGAACGCCAGCGACCTCGGTGCGGAATGCGATCGTGCCGCGTTTGTCGTCGATCGGGTTGCAGGCGGCAGAGGCGGCGGCCGCCAGCGCATCCAGCGCGGCATCGTCCAGCTTGCTGCCGACAAGGGCTTTCGCGCAATCCTCGACCAGCAGAACCGTGGGAGCGACCGCCCCCAGCGACACCCGAGCCTCGGTGATGGTATCCCCATCCAGACGCAAGCTGACACCTACACCAACCACGGCAATGTCCATTTCCGTACGCGGGATAAACCGCAGATATGCGTCGCCTGCATTCTCACCGCGCGCGGGAATGTTGACGGCGGAAACAACTTCACCCTTCGCCAGTGAGATCTTGCCGGGGCCGGTTGGGATATCCTCGACTGCAATCTCACGGGTGCCATCCGGACCAGTGACCGTGACAGTTACACCCGCTGCAACCATCGCTGGCACGGAATCAGCCGCCGGAGACCCGTTGCACAAGTTGCCGGTCAAAGTTGCACGCCCCTGCACCTGGGTGGATCCGATCAGGTCCATCGCCTCGACCACACCAGGCCAGTCCTTGCCCAGATCAGGATGCTCGCTCATCTCGGCGCCTGTAGTGGCCACACCCAGTGTCCAACTGCCATCGGCATTGCGAGTGATGTCGTGTACACCGTTGATTTTCTTGATGTCGATCAGCGTATCGGGTGTCACCAGTTCCGAGCGCAACTGCACCAAAACATCGGTGCCACCCGCCAGAAACCGTGTAATACCCGTCGCATTCGCGGCCAGAGCCGAAGCTTCGGCAAAGCTGGCGGGGCTGTGATAATCCATGAAGCTACCTCGTACCTGTTGGTCAGGAATATCTGGGTTCCGGGCGACGTTAATTCACCCCTCGCCCGGCGTCTATGGGCCGAGCGACTAAAATTAGCGCTCCAAATGTCACGTAAGGTTAGGGTTCACAGATCGATTTCGATCACCCCATCGGCTTCTGCTGCGCGGCTTTGGCACAGGATCATGGCCCCTTCGCGCTGTTTCTTTGATAAAACGAAATCTCGGTGTTCGACCTCACCCGAGATAACACCGCATTTACAGACGCCGCAGATGCCGTCTGCGCATTTCACATCCACATGAAAACCCGCCTCGTTCAAAACCTGCGCCGCATCCTTGTCTGCTGGTACGGTCAGCGTCTTCCCGGACCGTGCCAGTCTGAGCTCAAACGGATGGTTCTCATATTCGGGTTGTTCGGGAACCGAAAAGTATTCTAGATGCCGGGCCTCTTCGGGGAAGCCTTGCTGTTCTGCCGCTTGCATTACCCCATCCATGTAGCGATCCGGCCCGCAGGTGTAGACATGCCAACCCTCCTTGTATCCAGACAGGACCGCATCCAAATCGGCGCGGGTACCTTCATCTGAGAAATGATAATGC
Organism: Ruegeria sp. HKCCA6837; assembly: GCF_013034475.1. NCBI lineage: Bacteria > Pseudomonadati > Pseudomonadota > Alphaproteobacteria > Rhodobacterales > Roseobacteraceae > Ruegeria > Ruegeria sp. HKCCA6837. The sequence continues at coordinate 90,194 of NZ_WQGD01000007.1, read as the reverse complement.
ACGTGATCTGCCCACGGCATCGCAGCTAGATCCTCCAGATACCCCGCCCCGCCCCGCGTGCTAGCCGAGTAATGCAACTCGAACTCTCGACCCAAGGCGTGCAGGCGATGGGCAAAGGCGATCATCGGAGTGATGCCGATACCACCGCCCATCAGGAAGGTCTTGGTTGCCGTTTCGTCCAGTTCGAAATGGTTAATGGGTTTTGAAATGAAAACCTTGCGCCCCTCAGAGAAGATACGGTGCAGCAACGCCGAACCACCGCGCCCCTCATCCTCGCGCAGCACGCCGATCTGATAGGTCGACCTGTCTGACGGATCGCCGGACATCGAATATTGCCGCAGGTATTCCGGTGCGACCAATACGTCCAGATGTGCGCCCGCTGTCCATCCCGGCAGGGGCGCACCGTCCAGCGTTGAGAATTCATACTTCGTTACATCAGCAGTCATCTTATCGACCTTGGTCACGGCAACCCGCATCACCGGTGCATCACCGCTGATCTGATAGCGGTGGATGACCGACACATCCCCGCTGGCCTTGCGCGCCTTGTACTCGTTGGCGGTCACCATGGCCTCATAGGCCGCAATCCCGGCCTCTCGATCCATGGCAAAGGGATAGGGCCACGGGTGCGGGGCCAGATAAGCAGGATAGACAGCCAGCGTCTGATCTTCGTATTTCAGGTCCAGATCCGTTTGCAGGTCACGCCGGTTCAACGGGTGCGTTGTGGGGCGATAGGAACCGTCCGGCTGCAGCTCGATATCCCACCACCATTTCTTGATGTCGTTCAGACCGCCATTGCCGACCGCATCGTCCAGCTTGGCCAATGCAGGCGCGGCAGAGGGGATGTTCATCGCGGCCCAGCGGAACGGCCGTTCCTTGAAGATGCCTTCAAGGTTCCACGGGCAGGTTTTCATGCACCGCCCACACATCGCCCCTCCCGGTGTTGTCACACGATAGGTCGCACATTTCTGACTGTCGGATTTCCAGATTTCATAGCCGTTGAACATCAGCTTCGGCCCGGCCGTGATCGCACCCGACGGACATTCGCGCGCGCATTTGTTGCAAGACTCGCAAAAGCTCTGCAAGCCGAAGTCAACCGGCTTGTCATGCTCCATCGGCATATCGGTGGTCACAGCCCCGGACTTCAGTCGCGGGCCGAGATAAGGGTTCAGGATCACTTCCCCGATCCGACTGACCTCACCCAGACCAGATAGCAACAGCAACGGAGGTTGCAGCACTTCACCATCCATCACCGTATGCGCTTTGGCCTTATAGCCAAGGTTGCGGATTTGCTGTGCAATCACGCCCCCAAGCAGGGAAAAGCGCAGATAGGCACGCATGGACTGGGCAACGCTGATCCAGTCGTCACCGCTGGCGCCTTCCATCGTTTCATAGCCCTGATCGATGATCATGCTGATCGCCTGATCATGGGGCGGTACGATTTCTTCACCCGTCGCATCATGAGAATACCACGCCCATTCTGGGCAGCGGCTAAGGCCCACCGCATCGACCCCAAGGAAATAGGTCGCCGCTTTTACATTTGCCGCATTCCTTTGGGCGTCAGTTGGTTTTATAGCCTCAGCGCTTTCGCCATCCTGCAACAGCACGAAGGCCCCCAAGGCACGCCGTTGGGCAAAGCTGGGCGCGGCCTTGCGGACATAGTAACCGCCCTTTGCCGCATCCTGCAGCGATTTGCCCATATCCCCGAATTGCGCACGGGCAAACATGTCAGCGCGTTTGGGAACGCGGGCGACGTTTTCTTCGTCGATATACGTGGTTGGTGTCTCGACCCGTTTGAGTTTCTCGAATGGATGCGCCCCGTCCACGTACCGTCGTTTGGAATACGGATCACGGTTCAGGGCATTCTTGGCAAAGCCCGTTCCCAACCACCATGCTGGCCCTTGCGTCCGGAACCACGGCTGTTGCGCCATGGGTCGGAGCGGTCGGTCATGGGCAATCGGCATCTCAGTCGTGACGGCAGCCAGACCAAATCGCGTGCCCAGCCACGGCGCAATCAATTCACCGTCTTCGACTGTGACCAGCCCGGCGGCCACGGCCAACTTGCCCAAATCAACCTCAGAGGACATCACGCTATGCGCGCGCGCGTCATAACCCAGCAGACGGATATAGTTGGCGATGACCACGGCATTCTCGGTGGCCAGCAGACAGGCGCGATGATCCTGCGCATCGGTTATCCAGTCTGCGCCGGGTTCTGACGGGTCTGGGTCGCGGTTGTGTTCGTACAGAAACACGATGCTATGCTTGTGGCTGTCAATCGGCCCGGGCGCAGCTTCCATACTGTCTTTCAGATCGGCCATGATGACGTCGATGCCCGAAGCCAATGTCTTGGTTTGTCGCGTGCGCAATGCATGGGCAAGCCGGTCGATATCCGGGTTGCGGCGCGGCTGCGCCAGCAAAGCAGCCGACGGCAAAGGCCCGCAGCCCATCATTGACGCATCGTTGAAATACCCAAACGCTTTCAGATGGTCGGCACGTTCCTGCGGGTCTGAAGGTATCTCTGACGCAACCGGGTTTACCAACCCGTCGCGGATGGCGTCCATCATCGCCTGAAACTCGCCCATCGCGTTGACGATGCTGTCGGGATGTTCCGGTCGATGAAAGCTCAGTTCAGCCATCGAAGGCACAAGCGACAGGTCTGGCATATCATCCTGTCGGGCCAAACGCTCCAGCGGATAGCGGCCCATATGAACGGGCCGGTTCTTATCCGAGAAAAAGCGGATTCCCATTATGCGCCTCCTGTTGCTGCCCGTCCCCTAACCCGCCATGGACAGCAAAACCATTCATGCTTAATCATAAATGATATGAGCAAAATCGATTTCACTGACCTCGACGGCAAAGTCCTGCGCACATTTCTGACCATACTCGAGGAAAGCTCGGTCTCGAAAGCTGCGGACCGACTGGGCGTCACACAATCCGCGATCAGCCACACCTTGGCCAAGCTGCGGCAGGTGTTGGGTGATCCGCTGTTTGTCCGTTCGGGTCAGGGCCTGACCCCAACCGAGCGTGCCTTGTCCCTGAAAGACCCGGTGCAGAGCGTGCTGGACGGGATGCGCGCGCTGACCGACGAGCGGCCGTTCGATCCGTTGTCTGAACGGATGGAAATTCGCATCGCAACCAATGACATGCCGCGCGAGTTGATCTTTCCACGGTTGCTGCGCGAATTCCGAGCCGAGGGTGCGCGTCTGCAATTGGAATTTATTCCCTCAGGAGTACCAGAACCTGACTTGCTGCGCAGTGACCGATGCCAGTTGATGCTTACTCCGCTTCCACCCGACGGGCCGGACATCTTTCAGAAACGGCTGATTAACAGCCCTCTGATGGTGTTCTACGACGCCGCGCAACGCAATCCGCCGGACACCTGGCAAGCCTATTGCAACAGCGATCATGTCGAGGTGCGCTTTGCTGATGGCCGAAGCGCCCGTGCGGTCATGCGTGGCGTGGATCAAAGCCAGATCAGACCCTCTGTTGTGACCTTGCCGCATTTCAATGCAATCCCCGCGTTTGTGCGGGGCAGCAATCTGATCTCGACCGATACTGCGCTGATGAAACAGGGGCCACTCGCCACTCTGGATTGTGCCCCGCTGCCTTTCGAGTGCCCGCCTGTGTCCATCTACATGGTCTGGCATCAGCGATCCGCAAATGACCCTGCCCACCGCTGGTTGCGTGCCCGGATCGAGGCAATCGCAACCACGCTTCAGACCTGAGACAACAGCCAGCTGCGCATGATCTCAACCAGTTGCGGCTGGCGCGGCTGGCGCGGCGCGACGATGTAAAATCCAAGATCTTCGATCAAAACATCCTCAAGCGGCCGGACAAGACGGCCCGAGGCAACCTCGGGCGCGACCAGCGGCGCATTGGCCAGCGCGACCCCCTGCCCTGAGAGCGCGGCATCAATCGCAAGACTGGTCTGGCTGAAACTCATCATTCGGGGCTTGCCGTTTACGCCCACCCTCTCAAGAAACAAGGGCCACAGCCCATGGGTGTCATTGAGCAGCACTTGGCCCAGCAGGTCAGAGGGATGGGTGACTTGTCCGGCAATGGCGGGGCTACACACTGGGACGAATTCGGTTGAGAACAATGGCTCGGCAACCAGGTCAGATCCAAACGGCGCCCTGCCCTGCCTGACCGCCAGATCCACGCCATCCGATTTGAAATCTGCCAGGCGCTCGCGTGCATCCACTTGAACCGAGATATCCGGATGCAGGTCTGTGAACCCCGACAATCGCGGTACCAGCCATTTTGATGCAAAGCTGGGCGTGACGGACAATGTGACCCGGCGGTCAGGAGACAAATCTTCAACGGCTTCTTCGATCAACCTGAAAGCCCGGCGTAAAGGTGAATGAAACCGGCGCCCGGCTTCCGTCAACCGCAAGCCACGTGGCAGACGGTCGAACAGAACCTCGCCCAATCGCGCCTCGAGCCCCCGTACCTGCTGCGCAACGGCGCCTTGCGTCACGCCCAGTTCTTCGGCGGCCAGTCGAAAGTTCAGATGCCGCGCAGAAGCTTCAAAAGCCCGCAAGGCGTTCAGAGGGGGAAGGGCGGCCATGGCATGATCCTGTAGATTTTCTACAGCATAGAGCCAGCATAACTGATTGGTCAAACCGGGCCTTGATCGCCATCTTGGAATCAAATGAAAAAAGGAGATTTCAGATGGAAAAAGTAGCTCTTATCACAGCCGGCGGTAGCGGCATGGGTGCGGATTCCGCACGCAGACTGGCTGCAGACGGATACAAGGTGGGAATTCTGTCCGCCTCGGGCAAAGGCGAAACCCTGGCGCATGAGTTGGGCGGCGTCGGTGTGACCGGCTCGAACCAGTCCACTGAAGATTTGCAAAAGCTTGTCGATGCGGCGATGGCCCATTGGGGTCGCATCGACGTTCTGGTCAATTCTGCAGGTCACGGCCCCCGCGCGCCGATCCTTGAGCTGACGGACAACGATTGGCACACAGGCATGGATGTCTATTTCCTGAACGCGGTCCGTCCGACGCGACTGGTGACGCCGATCATGCAGGCGCAAGGTGGTGGGTCGATCATCAATATCTCGACCTTTGCCGCATTCGAACCTGATCCGGTATTTCCGACATCTGGTGTGTTCCGGGCTGGTCTGGCCGCTTTCACCAAGCTGTTCTCGGACAAATATGCCTCTGAGAACATCCGCATGAACAACGTTCTTCCGGGCTTCATTGACAGCCTGCCCGAGAAAGAGGAGTTCCGCAGTCGCATTCCAATGGGTCGCTATGGACGCAGCTACGACGAGATCGCTTCGGTCGTGGCCCTGCTGGCATCCGAAGGGGGCGGCTACATCACCGGGCAGAATATCCGGGTGGATGGCGGCATCACCCGGTCTGTCTGACCTCAGAACCGTGCCTTTATCAGATGTGTCAACGCTGCGCCGGATTCAAAAAAGGCGCGGCGCACGCGTGTCCAGCTTTCGCGATGCTCAGGCACGGCGGGCACAGGTAAACGTGACGGGTCTTCGGCAAGAAGGCTCTCGGCCATCATGCGACCAAACACCGTGCCGGGTCCGATGCCGCGACCGGAATACCCGTGGGCGGCCAAAGCGTTCGGACCGATCTGCGTGATCTTCGGGATATGGTCCGAGGTCATGGCGATCCGCCCGTGCCAACCCTGCTCAAACGGCTGGTCGGCCAATTGCGGGTAAAGCTCTGCCAGTTTACGCCGGACCCAGGCGGTGTGTGCGCTCTGACCTGCATTGCCAAGGTCGCCCATGCCGCCAATAATCATGCGCCCCGCCTGATCCAGGCGAAACGACGTCATGATCAAACCGGTATCCCAGCACCCTTCTTCTTGCGGCAGAATGCTGGCGCGCAAGTTATGCGATAGCGGAGCGGTCGCGTATTGAAAATAATAAACCGGCACATAGGCGGGCGCGGTAACTGGCAAGCCAAGGTGATAGGCGTTGGTCGCCTGAATGACGGACTTGGCTCGCACCACCCCGCCCGGTGTGGTCAGCACCCATTGGCCGTTTTCATGGCGCATGGTCTGCACCGGGCTTTGCCCGTGTATCTGCGCCCCGGTCTGCGCCGCCGCTCGCGCCAATCCGACCACATAAGCCATCGGCTGTATGGTTCCGGCGCGAGGATCGAACAACGCCCCATGGAAGGCATCGCTACCGGTTCTTTCCCGCGCCTGATCCATCGAAAGCAATTCCACCGGTGCACCTGCTGCGCTCAACTGCGCGTGGCGCGTTTGAAGGTTTTTCAAACCAGCTGCGGAATGCGCGCAATGCAAGGTTCCGTTACGCACAGGCTCACATGCGATGCTGTGTTTTTCGATCAATGCAAACACATCAGACGGGGCCCGCGCCAGCAGATCAATCAGGCGATCTCCGGCCACCTGTCCGATATGCGCGCGGATTTCGTCCGGCGGCAACCAAAGCCCTGCATTGGCCAAACCGACATTACGGCCCGATCCGCCAAAGCCGATCTCCTGCGCCTCAAGCAGACAGACCGAAGCACCGGCCTGGGCAGCTTCCAAAGCCGCTGAACATCCGGTGTATCCACCGCCAATGACCGCCAAATCAACAGAAGTATCAGCGGTCAGGCGAGGTGCTGAAACAGTCTCGGCACAGGTGCTGCGCCACAGAGCATTTTCGGGATCGTTCACGTCGGGCCTCTGAAGTCTTTGGCCCGGATCATCATATCGTTTTCCCCCCTTGGCAAGCGGGCACGTCAAAGCGTGCCTGCGACGAAAAAGACCCCGCAGTCGCGGGCTTTTCCCGCGCCTGGCAGGCCCAACCGGAGAAGGTATTCCGGCAGGAATGATGACGACGGAGGTGAGCCCCTTGGAAACCGTCAAACGTCGATCGAGCGTGCGATCAACTCTTTCATCACCTCATTGGTGCCGCCGTAGATCATCTGCACGCGCGCATCCGCATAAAGACGTGCAATCGGATATTCCATCATGAAGCCATAGCCGCCGAACAGCTGCAGACATTCGTGCATGATCTCGTTCTGCACCTCTGAACCCCAATATTTGGCCATCGAAGCGGTGGCCGCGTCCAGCTCTCCAGCTTCCAGCTTTCCGATACAGTCGTTGATGAAGCTGCGCAGAACCTCGGCTTTGGTCTTGCATTCGGCCAGCTTGAACCGGGTGTTTTGGAAGTCCATCACCCGTTGCCCAAAAGCCTTGCGTTCCTGAACGTATTTCACCGTTTCAGCGATAGCGAAATCAATCGCGCCCAGCGCCATGATCGCGATGTTCAACCGTTCCCACGGCAGTTGTTTCATAAGCTGGTAGAAGCCCTGCCCTTCCTCAGCTCCCAGCAGGTTCGTCATTGGCACTTTGACATCTTCAAAGAACAACTCGGCCGTGTCGTTGCCCTTCATTCCCAGTTTTTTAAGGTTGCGCCCCCGGCGGAAGCCATCGGCCCCTTCGGTTTCAACCACGATCAAAGACACACCACGCGCGCCTTCGGATTTGTCTGTCTTGGTCGCCACAATAATCAGGTCAGCTGACTGCCCATTCGTGATGAAGATTTTCGAGCCGTTCAAACGATAAGAGTTTCCGTCTTTTTCAGCCGTCGTCCGCACCGCCTGCACGTCTGACCCGGTGCTAGGTTCCGTCATCGCCAGCGCGCCAACCATCTCGCCCGAGGCAAGTTTAGGCAGCCATTTCTGTTTTTGATCTTCGTTGCCATAAGCGGTGAGGTAATGCGTCACAATCGACTGAATGCCATAGCCCCAACCGGCATCGCCACGCGCGCCCTGTTCGTAGGCAGTGATTGCATCGAACCCCATGCCGCCGCCGACACCACCATACTCTTCGGGGATTGCTCCCGCCATAAGTCCGGTTTCACCCGCCTTACGCCAAAAGTCGCGATCCACCACACCGTTTTCGACCCAGGTTTCGATATTCGGCGTCAGTTCGTCATCCATGAACCGGCCCGCCATGTCGGCAAACATGCGGTGTTCATCGGTGACCCAAGCTGCGGTTGAAGTGAAAAGTGGCATCGAACGCTCTCCAGACAGTCTTTTGTTAAAGCCTAGCGCTCAGTCCGATTCACGCCAATGCGTGTGACGCCGCGTCCTGAAGTGGAACAACGCAACGTTCATTGCCCGACAATCCAAGCAGAAAAAGTTTAGCTGAGCAGGTTTAGTTCAGTGCCGAGGCCAGCAGTTTTTTCGCCGCATCCTTGGCGTCCCGCGCAGGATCACAGTGGTGAAGCAGAACGGCAGAGACAATGGCTCCCTCTTGCAAAAGTACAATCTGGCAGGCCAGTTTATGCGGATCCTGAGCACCGGCCTGTTCAGCAACCGAAGTGAAATGGTCCAGCAGGAATTGCTTGTGCTCGGCAGCCTGCACATGGATCGGGTGATCCGGGTCCTGGAATTCAGCGCCTGCCTTGATGAACATGCACCCCCGGAACTCATCTTCTTCGAACCATTCTTTCAAAGCGTCAAAACTGACAAGGATTTGCTCGGCCGGAGTCTCTGCCATCTCATCGATGCGTTTCAAGAACCAATCGCGAAAGTTTTCGTCCCGCAGACGTAGTGCCGCAAGGATCAGTTCTTCCTTGGTGCGGAAGTGCTTGTACATCGATGTTTTGGACACGCCCGTTTCCACCACCAGCTTGTCCATGCCGGTCGCGTGAAATCCATCGCGGTAAAAGACCTTCAGGGCCTTACTCACCAGTTCGTCCCGTTTGTTTGGGCGCATGATTCGGCTCCATAGTGTACCGTTCTGTACATATTAACCCAAAACGCAAAGTGCAATAACATCAAATCAAGCTACTGATTTTATAAGACTTTATTGACTTCAACAGTCTCAAACCGAAATTTTTTCAAGATTGCCCTTGCAAAAGTTAACAGATCGGTACACTTTGAGATCGAAAGTTAACCGATCAGTACACCAGAGGATTTGACCGATGAAACGTCGTGCCAGCATCTTTCCACCTCAGTACGTTCCGTTCCTTCTGACCATGGCCCTTCTGGCCGCATCACTTGCCTGAAAGCTCTTGCCTTATGTCTCGCCCCCCTCTGCCCCCTTTCACGCTTGAAACCGCGACTCAGAAAGTGCGGATGGCGGAAAACGCCTGGAACAGTCGCGACCCCGACCGGGTGACGCCCGCCTACACCGAGGACAGTCATTGGCGAAACCGGACCGAGTTTTTGACTGGCCATGCCGACATCCACGCCTTCTTGACGCGCAAATGGCGGAAGGAACTGGACTATCGCCTGATCAAGGAACTCTGGGCCTTTTCCGGAAATCGCATTGCCGTACGCTATGCCTATGAATGGCGAGACGACAGCGGCCATTGGTTCCGCTCTTATGGTAACGAGAACTGGGAATTTGCCGAAGACGGGCGCATGTCGCATCGCCACGCCTCGCTGAACGATCTTCCGATCAGCGAAGATGACCGTCTGTTTCACTGGCCGCAAGGCGAACGCCCCGAAGATCATCCCGGACTGTCAGACTTGGGTCTTTGAAAGGAATTATCATGCCCCGTGCCTTTTCCGAACGCGCCTTCACCCCTGCCGTCCGCGCCCATCAAGAGCGTATGGGGTCGGCAAAAACCTATGCCAAGTTCATCGAAAGTGGGCCACAGCAGGGCCACTTGATCGGCGAGCCCGAGAAAGAGTTCATTCAGGCACGTGACGGGTTCTATCAATCGACGGTGTCTGAAACCGGCTGGCCCTATGTGCAGTATCGCGGTGGTCCTGTGGGGTTTTTGAAAGTGCTGGGGCCGCAGACCATCGGCTATGCGGATTTTTCTGGCAACAAGCAGTATATCTCGCGCGGCAATCTGGATGGGAATGATCGGATCGCGATGATCCTGATGGATTACGCCAACCAGCGCCGACTGAAGATCCTGGGGCGTGTCGAATTTACTGAAGGCGAAGCCGCTGCAGCCAGTTTGTATCCCGAAGGGGCCGAGGCCCCGGCGGAACGGGCAGCAATCATCCGTGTCGAGGCACTGGACTGGAATTGCCCGCGTCACATCACCCCTCGCTTCACCGAAGCCGAGCTGCGCCCCCATCTGAACACTCTTGGACAACAGCTGGCCCAGCTGCAGGCCGAGAATGAACGACTGAAGCAGGAATTGGCAAAGTCCAGCTAACGCGTTGGGCGATGCCGAGTTTTCGATTTACAGATAAGGAATTTGCGCAATGGTTCGTTCAGTCGTTCAACTCTCGGCGGCGTGTCTTGCAGCGGCGGCCTTGATATTGCTGATCCTAATGCTTGGGTTTTTCGCCTCACCCAGCGCCGTGCGCACATCGCCTTCTGTTTTCAGCACAATGCTATTTGATCACCTGCAGCAGAAGTGAAAGGCGATCAACCTCGACTGGCTTTGACCATCGCTGCAATACCTGCGGCGCAAAACTCGACCAAGGGCTCTATGTCAGGCTGATCACCACCTTGCGACAGCGCCCTAACGCGCCAGCCGCTGTTGAGATGCGCCAACATGGCTGAAACCGTATACACCTGACCACTGGCCAACACTGCCGGATCAACATCAGGATAAAGCGTAGCAATCTCTGCGATAAAATGCTGGGCCGTCGGATCGAAACACTCAGCCGCAATGTCGCTCCACCTTGGATCGACGGACACATGCGCCACTAGCCGGCCATAGGCCATCCAGCCCGGACCACCTGTTTCAGCCAGCTCCACATAAGGGCGGATAAAGCTGTCCAGAATGCTGTGCAATGTCAGCGACCCCTCGGCCCTAGCTTTGTTCAGCGTCTCGACCCGTAACTGCGCCAGTTCATCCGCGCGGCGGGCGACGGTGCGATAGAAAAGTTCTTCTTTTCCACCGCCGTGATGGTGCACTAGGCCGATCTGCACACCCGCCAAAGCGGCAATATCGCGGATCGAGGCGCCTTCGAATCCCCGTTCGGCAAAGACCAATTCCGCTGCATCCATGATCCGCGCCCGCGTCTCCAAAGACCGCTTGGACGGTGCTCTTTGCCTTGGTTTTTCAGTGTTTTTTAGAGTCATGAATTTCATCTTGCCTTATTTTGGTCGTTCGTTCAAGTTAAGCCTCACGAACTTTGGGAGGGTTCATGGAAGAAACGCGCGACGCATTCGCCCTGATCGGGGCGGGACCGATGGGATTGGCCGCGGCCAAGGTGCTGAAAGAACAAGGCATCGCATTTCAAGGGTTCGAGCTGCATTCGGATGTGGGCGGTCTGTGGGACATCGATGCCCCCAGATCAACCATGTATGAGACAGCGCATCTGATCTCGTCCAAGCGCATGACCGAGTTCGAAGACTTCCCGATGGATGAGGCTGTGGCCGAGTACCCTTCTCACTGGGCGATGCGCGACTATTTCCGTGCTTTTGCAGATCATTTCGGGTTGCGTGAGAACTATAGGTTCAATGCCGAAGTCACCCAGATCACGCCGCTGGGCAACTCGGGAGACGGTTGGCGCGTGTCTTGGAGGGATGCCGAAGGTGACCATCAGGCCGACTTCGCAGGGGTTATGATAGCAAACGGCACCCTGTCGGAACCGAACATGCCAGAATTCCCCGGAACCTTCGACGGCGAATTGATCCATGCCTCTCAATACCGGTATCCCAGTCAATTCGACGGCAAGCGCGTATTGGTTGTGGGTGCAGGCAACTCCGGTTGCGACATTGCAGTGGACGCGATCCATCATGCAAAACGCTGCGACCTGTCGATGCGGCGCGGATACTATTTCGTCCCGAAATATGTCTTTGGCAAACCTGCTGACACGATGGGTGGCAAGATCCGCCTGCCCATGTGGTTAAAGCGAAAGGTCGACAGTCTGATCCTCAGCTGGTTCGTCGGAAATCCGCAGAAATACGGCTTTCCCAAACCCGATTATCAGCTTTACGAAAGCCATCCGGTGGTAAATTCACTGGTCCTGTATCACGCAGGCCACGGCGATCTGCGCATTCGCCCCGATATCGACCGGCTTGAGGGTCACACCGTTCACTTCAAGGACGGCACCAGCGAAGACTACGACATGATCCTCGCCGCAACCGGATACAAGCTGCACTATCCTTTCATCGATAAGGACCTGCTGAACTGGCAGGGCGATGCCCCGCATCTTTTCCTGAACACCATACACCCCGAACGCGACGATCTGTTTGTGCTGGGCATGGTCGAGGCCACGGGTCTTGGCTGGCAGGGGAGGCACGAACAGGCCGAGATGGTGGCGCGCTATATCAAGGGTCTTCAATGCGGTTGCCCGGCGGCGGCCGATCTGAAAACCGAAAAACAAAAAGACTACACGCGCGCCACCGGAGGCATGAGCTATATCGATCTGCCCCGCATGGCTTATTACGTGGACAAGGCCACATATAGAAAGGCCGTCACTGGCTGGATCGACCGGCTGCGGAAAGCCGCCGCATGAGTGGTATTGACGAAGTCACGCTGAATTTCAGCCCGGCGTCGCTGACGTTGCTGAACGCCATTCTGGCGATTGTGATGTTCTCGATCGCGATCGACCTGACGCCGCGGGATTTTGATCGCCTGAGACGCGCGCCGAAACCGGTGATTGTCGGACTGTTGTCTCAGTTCGTGGTCCTGCCCGCACTGACCTTTGTGCTGGTGTGGATCACAGAGCCACGTGCATCCATCGCGTTAGGGCTGATCCTTGTTGCGGCTTGTCCCGGAGGCAACATCTCGAACTTCATCACGCATCGCGCGGGCGGCAATGCAGCTCTGTCTGTGTCGATGACAGCGTTTGCCACTATTGGCGCAATCTTCATGACGCCTTTCAACATCGCGCTTTGGGGCGGGCTGTATCCACCGACACGAGCGATCCTGCAGCAGACCCAGATCGATCCGGTGCAAATCGCCATTCTCGTCGGCTTGATGCTGATCCTGCCCCTGGTTCTGGGTATTGCGTTGAATCAGCGTCGACCAGCCCTGACCGCCCGTCTGCGGGCGCCGTTGCAATACTTGTCGATGGGTATCTTCGCGGCCTTCATCCTGCTTGCCCTGGCCGCCAACTGGGGATTCTTCCTCAACTTTGCCGGGGCGGTTGCCGGGCTTGTGATCCTTCACAACGCCCTGGCGCTGGGGGGCGGTTGGGTCGTGGCCACTCTGACCCGGCTGTCCCCCTTTGATCGTCGCGCAATCACCATAGAGACCGGCATTCAGAATTCGGGGCTTGGACTGGTCTTGATCTTCGCTTTTTTCCACGGGCTGGGCGGCATGGCGGTTGTGGCCGCGTTCTGGGGCGTCTGGCACGCGATCTCGGGCATTGCGCTTGCGTCGGTCATGGCCCGAACCGAGGCCGCGCGATGACCCGCATTCTGATCACGGGTGCAGCCGGAATGGTTGGGCAAGCGCTGTTGCCGGAGCTTGTGGGGCATGAGGTCTTTGCCACCGACCTCAGACGCCCGGAGTCTTTGCCGGAATACGTCGCCTTCCTGCCCATGGACGTGACAAGCGACGCCCCTGCCCGCGTGATCACCAAGGTGAAGCCGGATGTCATCGTGCATCTGGCCTCAATCGTGACGCCCACGCCCAAGATGGGACGCGCCGCAGCATACGCTGTTGACGTCGAAGGAACACGCAAGGTGGTGAATGCGGCGATTGCCAACGGCGTACGCAGATTGGTGGTCACATCATCGGGGGCTGCATATGGGTATCACGCGGACAACCGTATTCCGCTGCGCGAGCGTGACCCACTGCGGGGCAATCCGGAATTCCCTTATTCCGACCACAAGAGACAGGTCGAGGAATTGTTGGCGGAAGCCCGTAGTGCTGCCCCTGATCTTGAACAGGTCGTTCTGCGTGTGGGGACGGTGCTGGGTGCTGGCACGGAAAACCAGATCACCGCCCTTTTTCACAAGCCGCGCCTGCTGGCTGTGGCCGGCAGCGAAAGCCCTTTTGTGTTTATCTGGACGCACGATCTGGCCCGTATCCTGCGGCGCGCAGCGACAGACGGGCCACCCGGCGTTTATAACGTCGCCGGGGACGGAGCGATGGGTGTCACCGATCTGGCCGATGCCATGGGGAAATCGGTTCTGCGTCTTCCTGCTTGGGCACTGAAGGCGGCTTTATCCGTGGCACGCCCGCTTGGCTTGTCTCGCTATGGGCCGGAACAGGTGCGGTTTCTGCAATATCGACCTGTTTTGGACAATTCCGCCCTCAAATCAGAATTCGGCTATACACCCGAAAAAACCAGCGCCGAGGTGTTCGCGTTCTGGCAAAAGCAGGCCGGGCTATGAAGACAGCTGTCATATCAGGTGGAGCAGGTGGTTTGGGGCAAGCCCTGAGCCATGCCCTGCAAGCCCGCGGTTGGCGGGTCGTGTTGCTGGACCTTGACGTCTCAGGCTTGGACACCAGGCCAAACCAGTTGCCAATCGCTTGCGATCTGACAGACCCCGAGCAGCTTGCTGACGCAACCCAAAGGGTGATCGAATCCAGCGAAAGTACTGATCTGGTCATCTACAACGCCGGGGTCACGCAAATTCGGGGGTTTGATCAGTCCGACGCCGCCAGCCACCGAATGGTATTCGACATCAACTATTTCGCAGCCGTCGAAATGGCCCGGTCATTTTTACAGCCGATCCGGGCGTCCAAAGGGACACATCTGGCGATCTCGTCCGTGGCAGGGTTTGCACCGCTCTATCACCGAACGGCCTATGCTGCATCGAAACACGCGCTTGAGGGGTTTTTCAAATCGTTCCGCTCCGAAGAAGCACCTCATGGTGTTCGGGTTCAGATCGCGGCACCGTCTTTCGTGGCCACCAACCCGGGCAACGCACAAGAGCAGGCCGATGGAACGGCAAGACCCGGATCGGCAAAGGATGGTATGGATGAGATGAGCCCTGAGGCCGCTGCCAAAGCAATCCTGCGAGGATTAGACAAATCGCAGCCGATGATTCCGGTTGGACGTGTGGCGCGTTTGTCTTGGTGGCTGAACAGCCTCTCACCGCGCCTGTATCAACGCATGATGGAGCGCAATATACGCGGGCCAGCAGAATAGATTTTTGCCATGACCCCTTGACCTTCCCGTGACTGGAACCCCCATTTGAAGGGCAAGGTAAGCTGCGGAACGAGTCGCATGGCACATGAAACACTCAAAGAGCTCAAAATCACCGGCATGGGCTGCGCGTCCTGTGTGGGCCGTGTCGAAGCGGCCCTGCGCGATGTGCCAGGTGTCGATGCGGCTTCGGTCAACTTTGCAACCAAATCAGCGCAAGTGGCGTTTGACGGGCCGGTTACGGCTCTGACTACGGCGCTGGATGCGGCAGGGTATCCTGCTGAAACCAATTGCGTAGATCTGAGTGTCGACGGGATGAATTGCGCCTCGTGCGTGGCCAAGATCGAACGCGCGCTAGTAGCCAACCCGGGTGTAATCGACGCTCAGGTCAATCTCGCAACTCAAACCGCCAAAGTGACATACGCGGCGGGGACAACCACGCCAGAGCAGTTAGCACAGGTAGTCACCGGAATCGGATACCCTGCGCGCCTTCACAACGCCCAGGAACCTGAAAGCCGCGAAGATGACGAAATTCGCAATCTGAGCCGCACCACGATGCTTGCCGCCGTCCTAGCGCTGCCCGTGTTTGTTCTTGAGATGGGTGGGCACATGATCCCCGCGTTCCATCATTGGGTACACGCCACCGTCGGTGTGCAGACCAGTCAGCTTATCCAGTTTGCTCTGACCTCGGCCCTGTTGATCGGTCCGGGACGAGTGTTTTACCGCAAGGGCATCCCATCCCTGCTACACGGCACGCCGGATATGAACGCGCTTGTCGCGTTGGGGACCGGGGCGGCCTATCTCTATTCCGTGGTGGCCACATTCACCCCAGATGTGCTGCCGCAAGGCACCGCCAATGTCTATTTCGAAGCTGCAGCAGTCATCGTTGTTCTGATCCTTCTGGGTCGGCTTATGGAGGCGCGCGCCAAAGGCAGAACCGGGGCCGCAATCCGGAAGCTGGTAGGCTTGCAGCCCAAAACCGCAAGGGTCGAAGTGGATGGCCGAACAGAGGACCGTCCGATTGCTGAAATAGTTGTGGGAGACATTTTGCGCGTTCGTCCGGGCGAACGCCTGCCAGTAGACGCCGAAGTGCTCGAGGGCACATCTTACGTCGACGAAAGCATGATCACTGGCGAGCCTGTGCCGGTCGGAAAATCGCAAGGGGCCGCTGTTGTTGGCGGTACGGTGAACGGGACCGGAGCCTTGCGGGTACGCGCCGCGCGCATTGGGGACGACACGGTTCTGGCTCAGGTCATCCGCATGGTGCAGCAGGCACAGGGGGCCAAATTGCCCATTCAAGGGCTGGTCGACCAGATCACCTATCGCTTCGTCCCCGCCGTCATTCTCGTTGCTGTAATCACCGTCCTAATCTGGCTGATTTTCGGTCCCAGCCCCGCCTTGCCGCTCGCGCTTGTGGCAGGTGTTTCGGTGCTGATCATTGCCTGCCCCTGTGCGATGGGGCTGGCGACGCCCACTTCTATCATGGTGGGCACGGGGCGCGCAGCAGAACTGGGGGTATTGTTCCGCAAAGGCGACGCGTTACAGCAGCTTCAACAAGCACGCATTATCGCGCTGGACAAAACCGGGACACTAACGCTCGGCCGTCCCGAGTTTGATAGCGTGATGACGGCGAACGGGTTTGACAGGAATGAGGTTGTGCGACTCGCTGCGTCCCTCGAAGCACAGTCAGAGCATCCAATTGCATCGGCTATCACCCGGGCGGGCCCCTCTGCTCTGCCCGAGGCGTCGAATGTCCAATCAATCACCGGACTGGGTGTACAGGGCCTCGTTGAAGGCCGGGACGTATTGGTCGGGTCGTACAGGCTGATGGAAAACCGGGGGATTGAACTTGGCCCCTTGGCGGAAGAGGCCGAAGAGCGCGCCTCCGAAGGGGCAACGCCGCTATTCGTTGCTATTGATGGGCAGGCCACAGCTATGATTGCTGTGTCCGACCCGATCAAGCCCGGCACCAAAGATGCGCTGCAGAGGTTGCACCAGATGGGGCTGACTGTGGCCATGGTCACCGGAGACAACGCGCGGACGGCACAGGCGTTGGCTGATCGGTTGGGGATCGATCATGTCACTGCCGAGGTGTTGCCGGACGGTAAAGTAGATGCGATCACGGCTCTGCGGGGTAGTTTCGGAACGCTGGCTTTTGTTGGCGATGGGATCAACGATGCCCCGGCGCTTGCATCTGCGGATATCGGCATCGCCATTGGGACAGGTACGGATGTGGCGATCGAAACGGCGGACGTTGTGCTGATGTCGGGTGATTTGCGTGGCGTTGCAAACGCGACCGAGATCAGCCGTCGCACAATGCGAAACATTCGTCAGAACCTCGGATGGGCGTTTGGTTACAATGTCCTGCTGATCCCGGTGGCGGCTGGCGCACTGTATCCGTTTGGCGGTCATCTGTTGTCGCCTGCTTTGGCAGCAGGCGCGATGGCTTTGTCGAGTGTTTTTGTGGTCTCAAATGCTTTGCGTCTGCGTCGCGTTCGCGCCAGCGTGCCGGAAACCCCGACCTTGGCCGCCAACGAGGTGCACCCATGAATATCGGAGACGTGTCTGCCCGTACAGGTCTGCCCGCCAAGACGATCCGCTATTATGAGGATATCGACCTGATCAAGCCTCTGCGCGACGACAACGGGTATCGCCGTTTTCGCGATCAGGACGTGCACAAGCTGAACTTTCTGGGCCGCGCCCGTGCGCTTGGGTTCACCATCGAAGATTGCCGTACCCTGTTGGCGTTGTATGAGGATGAAACCCGCGCAAGCGGCGATGTGAAGCGGGTCGCGCGGGATCATCTGGCTCAGATCAAAGCCAAGATCGCAGACCTGAACGCGATGCGCGATACGCTGAGCCATCTCATCGATGCGTGCGCCGGAGATGACCGCCCTGATTGCCCGATCCTGAAAGATCTGGGAGGGAAAGGCTGACCCGGGGTTGCCCTTTGGGCGCAGCTTTGCTTTGTCTTCGCCAAAGATTTCGGCCTGAGACCATGGTCGAACAGTGGAGAGGATCACAAAATGGCAAAAGTCGCGTTCCTGGGCCTTGGTGTCATGGGCTATCCCATGGCCGGACATCTGAAAGCCGCAGGTCATGACGTTACCGTCTACAACCGCACCACAGCCAAGGCCGAAGCCTGGGTGGCCCAGTATGGCGGCGCCATGGCGGCCACTCCGAAAGACGCCGTCTTGGGCGCGGAGTTTGTCATGGCCTGCGTGGGCAATGATAACGATCTGCGCATGGTCTGCTCAGGCGAGGACGGTGCGTTTCACGGCATGTCCGACGGAGCCATCTTCGTCGATCACACAACGGTCTCGGCAGATGTCACGCGTGAGCTTTGCAAGGCCGGTGCCGCGCAGGGGGTCGCCTTTGTCGACGCCCCGATCTCGGGCGGTCAGGCCGGGGCTGAAAACGGTGTTCTGTCCATCATGTGCGGTGGTGATCAGGCCGCTTACGATGCGGCCGAACCGCTGATGGAGGTCTATTCCAAGATTTGCCGCCGAATTGGCGACAGCGGCGCGGGCCAATTGACCAAGATGTGTAACCAGATCGCGATTGCCGGTTTGGTTCAGGCTCTCAGCGAGGCGCTGCATTTTGCCGAGAAAGCAGGGTTGGACGGGCGATCCGTGGTAGAGGTAATCAGCCAGGGCGCGGCTGGAAGCTGGCAAATGGTGAACCGTCACGAGACGATGTTGGACGATCATTTCGAACACGGGTTTGCCGTGGATTGGATGCGCAAGGATTTGGGTATTTGTATGGATGAAGCCAACGTCAATGGTGCATCACTGCCCGTGACCGCATTGGTCGACCAGTTTTACAAGGACGTTCAGAAACTCGGCGGTGGGCGGTGGGATACGTCGTCTCTGTTCAAGCGCTTGCGCGCGTTGGACTGAGGGTTCAGGGGGCTGTCTGCCCCCTCTTGGCCCGTTGGGCCAATTCACCCCCGAAGGTATTTTTAGCCAGATGAAGAGGATCCCGGGTGCACCGGGGCGGAGAGCGACATGAGCGAATTGGTGAAGTTCTGGGCGGATGCATTGCGGCAGCACTGGGGGCTGGACGCGCGTTTGAAGCGGTTGGATGGCGAATACGACCTAAACTTTCTGGTGCAGGCCACCAATGGGCAAGACTATGTTCTGAAGGTCATGCGAGCAGGTTGCGAAGCCGGTTTGGTGGACCTGCAGATACAGGCACTGGCCCATATTGCATCGGAAGCACCGGGTTTGCCTTTTCCCAAAGTGTTCCCCGATTTGAACGGCGACATGCTGCCCGAGATTGCGGATTCTGAGACTCAGCCGAGGTTGGTATGGCTGCTGGAGTGTCTGCCAGGTCAGTGTTACGCAAAGGCGGCACCAAAATCCGAAGAATTGATCCTGAAACTTGGGCGTGTGCTGGGGGCAACCGATCGGGCCCTGGAAGGGTTCCAGCATGAGGGGTTGCATCGGGCCGATTTCAAATGGGACTTGATGCAGGCGGATTGGATCGCAGACAAGCTGGACGCGATTTCAGGTCCTTCGCGACAAGCCTTGCTAAAAGAAATCTGCGGCGGGTTTGCTGCGATCTCCGGCACCCTTGCGGATCTGCCAAAACAAGCCATCCACAATGATGCCAATGACTATAACATTCTGGTCGAAGGGGAATTGAGTGAACGGCGGCGGATCTCGGGCCTGATCGATCTGGGTGACATGTGCGCGGCGCCGCGAGTCTGCGATCTGGCGATTGCCGGGGCTTACATAGTGTTGGACCATCCCAAACCAGAACGGGCGCTGTCTGCGTTGGTGAAAGGTTATCACGCGGCCAACCGGCTGAGCGTCGACGAAGTAGACTTGATCTGGCCGCTGCTGCGGATGCGGCTTGCCGTGTCGGTCGTCAACTCGACCCTGATGGCAGCCGAGAACCCGGATGACCCTTATGTAACCATCTCGCAGGCACCCGCATGGCGGTTCCTTGAGAATGCCTCGGTCAATGGTGGGTTGATGAAGGCGCGCTTGCGGGCGGCGTGCGGCCTGCCTGTTGTCGACGGAGCTGAGCGCATCCAAGCCTATCTGAAGGATCATCGTGGCCAGTTTGCCGATATGTTCGGTCAGGATCTGAGCGATGCGCCCATGGGCTCGCTGTCGGTTGAGAACTGTGTCTGGCCTCAGAACCCGTTCCACATGCCTTTGGCCGAAGCCGCGCGGGTCGGCGAGGAATATGGGCAAGATCTGTGGCTGGGCTATTACAACGAGCCCCGCCTGATCTATGCCGAACCGGGGTTCCGCAAGGGCCCGTGGAAAGCCTCGGACCGGCGGACAGTGCATTTGGCCGTGGATGTGTTTGCGCCTGCCGGGACGGTGCTGCATGCGCCAATGAGCGGGCGGGTTGAGGTGGTCGAGAACCGCGACAATCATCTCGACTATGGCGGGGTGATCATCTTGCACCACGAAACGCCCGAGGGTGATCCATTCTATACGCTTTACGGTCATCTGGATCCCGAATGCTGCGACCGGCTGAAACCCGGCGATCCGGTGGCACAGGGGGCAAAGTTTGCCCAGTTGGGTGATGCCAGCCAGAATGGCGGATGGGCCCCTCATGTGCATTTCCAACTGGCCTTGACCACCGATGGTATGGAGGCGGACTGGCCCGGTGTTGGCGATCCTGACGAGATGGAGCTGTGGCACGCGGTCTGTCCGAACCCCGCCGCCTTGCTGAACCTGCCGGATGACAAGGTGTTTTACCAACCCACTGACAAGCAGGCGATCCAGCAAGGGCGACGCGATCATTTTGGTGGTAACCTGTCTCTGACCTATGACGATCCGGTCATGCTGGTGCGTGGGTGGAAACACCACCTGTTCGACGAATGGGGCCGCCCCTATCTGGACGCCTATAACAACGTTCCTCATGTCGGCCATGCGCATCCGCGTATTCAGGCCGTGGCAGCGGATCAGTTGAGGCGGATGAATTCGAACACCCGTTATCTGCATCCGGCCCAAACCGCTTTTGCCGACAAGATCCTGTCCAAACTGCCAGATCATTTCGAGGTCTGCTTCTTCGTCAATTCCGGGACCGAGGCCAATGAGCTGGCTCTGCGACTGGCCCGTGCCCATACCGGAGCGAAAGGGATCGTGACGCCGGATCACGGCTATCACGGGAATACAAACGCGGCTGTTGCGATCTCGGCTTATAAGTTCAACAAGCCTGGTGGCATCGGCAAAGCCGACTGGGTTGAGCTGGTCGAAGTCGCGGATGACTACCGCGGTTCGTTCAAGCGAGACGATGCGGATCGGGCCCAGAAATTTGCCGATCTTTTAAACCCGGCAATCACAGCCTTGAACGCGCGCGGGCAAGGCGTAGCCGGGTTTATTGCGGAAACCTTCCCTTCGGTCGGAGGACAGATCATTCCCCCCAAGGGCTATCTGCCTGCGGCTTATGAGAAAATCCGTGCCGCCGGTGGTGTCTGCATCGCAGATGAGGTGCAGACAGGTCTTGGTCGTCTGGGCGAGTACTACTTTGGCTTTGAACATCAGGGCGCGCTGCCTGACATTGTTGTCATGGGCAAACCGATCGGCAACGGGCACCCTCTGGGCGTGTTGGTGACGACCAGGGAAATTGCGGACAGCTTCAACAATGGGATTGAATTCTTTTCCACCTTCGGCGGCTCGACCTTGTCCTGCCGGATCGGCAAGGAGGTTCTGGACATCGTTGACGACGAAGGTCTGCAAGACAATGCCCGCCTGATGGGAGACCGTCTGATGACCGGGCTGCGTCAGATCGAAAACGACTTTGGCTGTGTTGGCGACGTGCGGGGCATGGGGTTGTTTCTGGGTGTTGAGCTGATCAACACTGACGGGTCAGAAGGAACCGAGATTTGCAGCTATGTCAAAAACCGGATGCGCGATCATCGCATTCTGATCGGCAGCGAAGGTCCCAAAGACAACATCCTGAAAATCCGCCCGCCGCTGACCATTGAGGCCGAGGATGTGGACATGATCCTGTGGGCCTTGCGGGACGTGCTGTCTGAGGTGGGCGACTACACCCCTGCGCCGGTTTGCGATCATGATCATCACCACGGAGGATGCGGTTGTTGAACCCCAAACACCCCGGCCCAAGGCCGGGGTTTGACTGCTCTGAACCGGGGATCAGTGGAGAACAGCCCAGGGGGTATGATGTCCGGTTGTCGGAATCCTGAACCCAGTCGTCATACGCCTGAGGGCAAGACCCAACTCTTCTGACAACGATGCGAGCGCAGGCGCAAAATCCGGGCGCACGATCAGAGACGCCAACATCATCGCATCTTCACGCGCACCCTCGGATGCTGCGGCGATCATCTGGGCGAAGCAATTCTCATCAGCGCCCAGGCACGCGCATTTCAGCCCATGGCGGATTAGGGGGCGGCGTCCATAGGCTGCACAAAGGGAACACACACTTTCCAGCGTCTGCATCGCGGCCTCTCCGCAATCTGCGCCCAAGGCGATCTGGAAATCACTGGCTGCGTCGGTTCGACCGCCCTCACCCTCGCTCCACATTCGCAGATACATCACCGCACCTGCTTCAACCGGACCAAGATCCGCAAGGTGGCCAACCGTGGCGCCACCGCGTGTGGATTGCATGCTCATTTCGTCAGGATCAGTTTGCCTGCGCGGGTGATCCGCAAAGTGTAAAGCTGATCGCCAAGTTCGATATGGGCAAGATTTCCGCCCTTTGTCAGCTCCTCGGCCTTGTGCGCGGGAAGCATCGAGACAGGATAACCTTGGGTGGGGGTCGGGTTCTGTATGTTCATCAGGACATCTCCAGAGCGTGTCGGCTTAGCGCCATATCTGTTGCGTTTCATATAGTCTGGCTGACCCCGACTGGGCTGGCTTTCTGTTCCTGCAGCTTAATCTGATTATTTTAGTAAGGATTGTCAAGTGTCGTTTTAACACAAGCGATTGCACCCCTGAAGAGGGCGGGTTACGTCTGCGGTCAGACGAAAAGGACGCGCCGGACATGACCGCAACAGTTATTTTTGATCTCGATGGAACGCTGGTGGACAGCCTTGGCGATCTGGCCGCAGCTGCCAATCGAACATTGAATGACGTTGGGCATGACCCGCTGTCGATCAACATCATCAAGGGATTCGTTGGCAATGGCCTTCCCAAGCTGGTCGAACGCATGATCCACCATTGCGAACTGCCGCTGGACCGTCATGCGGAACTGACACAACTGACCCTGAAGCACTACAACGCAGCGGCCAGCGAAACGACCATTCCTTACCCCGGCATCCCCGAATCGCTGGATGCGTTACGACAGATGGGTTGCGCTCTGGGCATCTGCACAAACAAGCCCGAAGCCCCTGCCCGCCACGTGTTAGAGGCGCTGAACCTGTCGCGGTTCTTCGATGTGGTGATTGGTGGCGACACTCTGCAAACACGCAAGCCCGACCCTCAGCATCTGCTAGCAAGCTTCGAGGCCCTTGAGGCAACAGGCCCCCGCGTATTTGTTGGAGACAGCGAGGTGGACTCGGAAACCGCCGTCAGAGCGAAAATCCCGTTTCTGCTGTTCACGGAAGGATACCGAAAGTCCCGCGTGCAGGACATTCCACATGACATCGCCTATGAGGCTGCTGCAGACCTTCCCATTCATGTGGCGACGCTGGCCCAAAACGAACACGTGTCCTGAACTCGCCCACCAAATCTGCGGGCGGCACGATCTGTTTCACATTCCCAAAAAGTTAAGAGGGGCCGGCCGAGGGGGTGTGACCAGCCCCTCATCGGGGAAAGTAATTACCGTGTGTTTGTGTGGTAAGTACGGTAGGTCATGTTTACCCCTGATCGCTGCCGCGCAAAATTGGGGGTTTCCCGTAGTCGCGCTATTTTCCCTGAAAACCTGTTAAAAAAACCCAGCAGGAGCCTTGCGATTTGCCCATCATGCCTTGCTTAAATTTTACCCCGACGCTCTGATGGTAACCAAGATCACACGCAGAACAAATCGGGCAAAAAGGTAACCCATGGAAAACCCGGGCAGAAATCCCAAATCATCACCGTCACCGGTGCTGCAGGGCGTGCTGCCTTTTGACCGGTCGCGTCTTCCGACCGAGATGCTTGCCGGGCTGACCTTTGCCTGCCTCGCGATCCCCGAAGTCATGGGCTATACCAAAATCGCGGGTACGCCGGTCATTACGGGGCTCTATACGATTCTGATTCCCATGGCGCTGTTCGCCCTGTTCGGGTCGTCGCGACATCTTGTGGTCGGGGCCGATTCGGCAACGGCGGCCATAACAGCCTCGGCGCTGGCGGGCATGGCAGTCTCGGGTTCGTCGGAATACCTCGCTTTGGCGTCCCTCTTGGCGCTGATGGCGGCCGTGCTTTTGATCGCTGCACGGATCATCGGGCTTGGATTTCTGGCCGACTTCCTGTCGCGCACCGTTTTGGTCGGTTTTCTGACCGGCGTTGGCGTTCAGGTTGCCACTGGCGAAATACCCGGTTTATTGGGGATCGAAGCCAGCGGGCACGGTACGCTTGCTCGGCTGAACGACGTATACCTGAACGTGGCTCATATCAGCTGGCCAACTGTGTTTGTCTCTGTCGCCGTGCTTGGCGTTGTTGTCGCCTCCACAATGCTGTCGCGAAGAATACCCGGCCCCCTGATCGCAATCGTAGGAGTGATCTATTGCAGCTGGGCCTTTTCCTTCGAAACAATCGGCATTGCTGTTCTGGGAACAGTTCCAAGCGGTTTGCCGTCACTCTCGATACCGGATGTGGATTGGAGTTGGACTTTGTTCAAACAACTCCTGCCCACGGCACTGTCCATCTTCGTGGTTATTCTGGCACAGAGCGCAGCGACCTCACGAGCCTACGCGGCCCGGTACGATGAGAAGTTCAGCGAGAACACAGACCTGATCGGGCTGGGCCTTGCAAATTTCGGCGCGGCATTTTCCGGCACATTTGTGGTCAACGGTAGCCCCACCAAAACCGAAATGGTCGCCAGCGCCGGTGGGCGCAGTCAGGTGGCACAACTGACCACAGTGGCCATTGTCCTTGTGGTGATCCTGTTTCTCACCAAACCGCTTGCCTATCTTCCAAGTGCCGCTTTGGCGGCCATCGTCTGCCTGATTGGTTTGAAGCTGATTGATCTGCACGCTCTGGCCACGATCTACAAACAGGCCCGGTCCGAGTTCTGGGTGGCCGCCGCAACGGCCGCCGTGGTCGTGCTTGTGGGCGTCGAACAAGGCATTGTCTTTGCCGTGGTCTTTTCTCTGATCGACCACACCCGCCGGGGGTATCGCCCAAAGAACGCCGTGATCGTCAAAACCGAAAACGGTGGCTGGCATTCGAAAAACTTGTCCGAACCAAATCAATTTGAACCCGGCCTTGTGATCTATCGGTTCTCGCACGGCATGTATTACGCAAATGTGCAGCGTTTCACCGATGAGGTCACGGCCATTGTGCAAGGCTCGGACGCGAAACCTGAATGGTTCTGCATCGACGCATCGGCCATAGATGAGATCGATTTTACCGCCGGGTATGCCCTGCGTAGCATGGCCGGGGTCCTGCCTGAAAGCGGCATTCGCCTCGTGTTCACGCTGGTTGAACCAGATGTAAAAGCAGAGCTTGATCGCTATGGCGTGACCGATCTGATCGGCGAAGACGCGTTCTTTGACACGGGCAACCGTTTGTTGGATGCCTTCGACAAACGTTCGGCCACACCGTGAAGCCCGCTTAGTTGTAGTATTTCGCCTTCGACATCTTACCGATACCAGGGTTGAACGAATTGGTCGGGTCGCAGCACTTGTAATGCGCCGCCAGGTCCGGCTTGGCCTTGTACAGGTGACCCACGTTGTGTTCAGCCGGGTATTCTGCCCCCCGTTCGTCAAACAGTTTGAGCATCGCTGCCTTCAACGCCTTGGGGTCCGCGCCCTTTTTGACGATGTAATCCTGATGCATGACGTGGCACATGAAGTGGCCGTAGTAGAGTTTGTGCACCAGCTTATCCTCGATCTCAGGTGGAAGTTTTTCCAGCCAGTCGTGATCGTTGCGGCGCAGCGCTACATCCAGCGCAAGAATATCTTCTACATCCGAGTTATGCAGCGCCATGTAACGCACGGCGGCTCCGGCGGCTGCGAAACGGTGCAGGCCGGCAATCTTGGCCTCGCGCGCATCGCATTCAAAGAACCCCGCGTCACGATCTTTAAGGAAGTCAGGTAACCAAGCTGCGGCCTCTGCGATGCCGTCATCTTTCATCTTCAGGATCAGGTGGTGTTCGTACTTGTCGCGGAACTCGACCATCCGCTTGGGCAGAACACGCGGCCAAAGCGCTACGGCCATTTGCATGAAACGATCAGTAAAATTGCCAAGGAGCGGTATACGCCGAAGCCGCGCATCAACCGCGCCTTTCATCGCGAAGAAGAACGGCAAGCGATCCGTACCCAGTTTGTCGATCATCACAACCGTGTCCTTGCCGTATTTGGCGGTGATGTCGAACACTTCACGCTGCATATATTCGGCCGAGACGGGCAGTGACTTGAACCTGGACAGGATATGGCGGCGCAAAGCGGCCAGATCCTCGGGGCTGTTCGTTCCAAAATAGAACACTTTTTCCGCGTCGTTTTTCTGGAAGGTATCAAGGCGAACAGCAAAAACCGCCAGTTTTCCGGCAGAACCAGCGGATTCGAACAGTTTGGCCTTGTCTGCGTTGAAACGTGCAGGCGTTTCTGCGTCCACATCCCGCACGATCTGTGCGTAGTCACTTGCTGACGCCCGTTTGTTCGTGGCCCCCGGGTTGCGGTCGAAAGTGCCGGCGTCAAGGCTTGCCAGGATTTCCTCGGGCGTGTCGCCCAGATCAATGCCCAGATGGTTGACCAGTTCCAGCTCGCCCTGCTCGGATATCCGGGCGTACACGGACAGTTCGGTGTAAACGGGCCCACGCTCGACCAAAGACCCGCCCGAGTTATTGCAGACCCCACCCACAATCGATGCACCGATGCACGAGGAACCGATCACCGAATGCGGCTCGCGCCCCAGCGGGGCCAGAAGTTTTTCCAAAGCAAACAAGGTGGCACCGGGCAAGCTGACGATTTGGTCGCCATTGTTCAACGGGACCAGTGTATCCATCCGGCGGGTGTTGATCAGAACGACATCGCGGTCATAGCTGCCCGACGGTGTCGATCCTTCTGTCAGGCCGGTGTTGGCGGCTTGCATGATGACAATCTTGTCCGATGCAACACAAGCTTGCAGAACCTTCCACTGTTCCGACAGCGTACCAGGCTGAATGACACACAGCGCCTCCCCCTCGCCCGAGCGGAAGCCACGCCGAAACCGCTCGGTTGCGCGCTCGCCTGTCAGGACGTGGCGCGATCCAACAATGGAGCGGAAGTGCTTGATCAATTCTTCATTGGTCATCTCGGCCCCCATCTTGGGTTCAGGCGTTGCGGAAACGGATATTCTCGCGGCTCAACTGGTCAACGCTGGTGACGCCCATCAGTTTCATGTCCCGTTCGATCTCGGCCCGCATCAGGCCAAGGGCGCGCTCAACCCCCGCCTGCCCTGCGGCAGCCAACGGGTACAGGTAGTGACGACCAACACCCACGGCTTTGGCCCCAATCGACAACGCTTTGAGCACATGGGTGCCGCGTTGGATACCACTGTCCATCATCACGTCCAGCTTGTCACCAACGGCATCGACGATCTCGGACAGTTGGTCGAAGGGCGTACGCGAGCCGTCCAGTTGGCGGCCCCCGTGGTTCGACAAGATGATCCCGGCGCAGCCGATTTCAGCCGCGCGTTTGGCATCCTCGACGGTCATGATCCCCTTCAGGCAGAACTGACCGCCCCAGTCTCGCACCATCTGCGCCACGTCATCCCAGTTCATCGACGGATCGAGCATGTCGGTAAAATAACCGCCAATCGAACTGGCGCCCCCACCCATATCCACATACTCCTCAAGCTGAGGCAGGCGAAATTTCTCGTGGGTAACATAGTTGATCCCCCACATCGGCTTGATTGCAAACTGGATCATGCCGCCCAGCGTCAGACGGAATGGGATCGAGAAGCCGGTGCGCAGATCACGCTCACGGTTGCCGCCGGTGATGCTGTCGACGGTCAGCATCATGACCTCGACACCCGCCTCTTTCGCGCGCTGCATCATGGCGGCGTTCAAGCCACGGTCCTTGTGGAAATAGAACTGATAGACCTGCGGGTTCTTGTGTTTTTGCCGAAGCTCCTCCAGCGACACGGTCCCCAGCGAGGATACGCCGAACATCGTCCCGTATTTCTCAGCCGCCGCCGCGACGGCGCGTTCGCCCTGATGATGGAACAGACGCTGCAAGGCAGTGGGCGAGCAATAGACGGGCATGTCCAGCTTTTGCCCCATCACG
Organism: Ruegeria sp. HKCCA6837; assembly: GCF_013034475.1. Lineage (NCBI taxonomy): Bacteria > Pseudomonadati > Pseudomonadota > Alphaproteobacteria > Rhodobacterales > Roseobacteraceae > Ruegeria > Ruegeria sp. HKCCA6837. The sequence continues at coordinate 61,917 of NZ_WQGD01000007.1, read as the reverse complement.
GTGACCGACATGTCCACATCGGACACCCCGCGCAAGACCGAGGGCAACAGATCGCATCGGTCAAACGCGTTGGTATTTTCCCGATACGTCACCTCATCATCCGCTCCACCGTCGATATAGTTGAAGATGGGCCCCGGCAGCCGCTGTTGGGCCAGCCGCCGGAAGTCGTGGAAATTATGACATTGGCTCAGACGCATCGGGGCAGCTCCTTAATACGCGACCGAGGGCAGCCAGGTGGCTAGGGTCGGCCATAGGAAGACTAACGCCAGACCGGTCAACTGCAACAACACGAAGGGGATGATGCCTTTGTAAATGTGGGTCAGCTTGATCTCGGGCGGGCAAACGCCTTTCAGATAGAACAGGGCGAAGCCCACAGGCGGCGTCAGGAAGCTGGTTTGCAGCGTCACCGCCACCAGGATCACGAACCACACCAGCGCGGGTTCATCCAGAACGCCAAAGCCGGGGATGTCGATGCCCAACCCGTTCACGATGGGCCGCATCAGAGGCAACACGATCAGCGTGATCTCGATCCAGTCCAAAACGAAGCCCAGCAAGAAGACGATGAACAGGATGAAAAGGATTGTGCCGTTGGCTCCGAAACCGGTGGATTGCACCACATGCTCGATCAGCTCGTCCCCGCCCAATTCACGCAAGACGTAAGAGAATACGGTCGCCCCAAGGAAGATCGCGAAGATGTACGCAGTGGTGTTGAAGGTCGACACCAGCACGTTCCACAGTTTCGCAAAGGTCAGCTTGCGATAGCCCAGTGCCAGCAGCGTCGCACCCAGCGCACCGATGCCCGAGGCTTCGGTCGGCGTGGTCAGACCTGCAAAGATCGAACCTAGCACGGCGAGGATCAGCATCAGCGTTGGGATGACGGCAATCAGAACGTCCTTGACAGCGGCCCAATCGGGAGCTTTTGCGCCCTCGGGCACAGGGGCCGCATCACGCTTCACCAGCGCGAGAATGAAGATGTAGGTCAGGTACAGGCCACCGATGATCACGCCGGGGAAAACAGCCGCCATGAACAGGTCTCCGACAGACAAGGCCATCTGGTCGGCCATAATTACCAGCATGATCGACGGCGGGATCAGGATACCCAGCGTACCGGACGCTGAAACCACGCCAGCAGCCAGCGTCGGCTGATATTTCTGCTGCATCATCGATGGCAACGACAGCACGCCCAACAGAACCACCGAGGCTCCGATAATGCCTGTAGAGGCCGCCAGAATGATCCCAATCAGAGTCACGGTGATCGCCAAACCTCCACGCACGGTACCGAACAGGCGCTGCATCGAGGACATCAGACGCTCGGCCACACCGGATTCGTCCAGCATCAGGCCCATGAAGATGAACATCGGGAGCGCAACCAGAACTGCGTTGGACATGGTGGCATAGACCCGGTTCACGACCGCACCGAGGGTCAGGTAATCGAGCCCGGTAAAGGTGCTCTCCAGCCCCGTCCACAGCATCAGATCGTTGTCGAACAGGTAAGCCAGACCGCAATAGGCCACGCCGACACCGGCCAGCACCCACGCCACCGGATAGCCGGTGAACAGCAGCGCGATGAAGGTCAGGAACATTGCGATGACCAGCTTTTCCTCGGTCGTTTCGACAAGGAAGGTCAAGCCCACGCAGACGGCGGCGAACACGGCCAAAACCAGCAGGATACGACGCAGCGGCGCGCCTTCACGTTCCGAGGCCGGTCCATAAAGCAGCGCGTGCCCATCGTGGATCAACCGTGCGAGTGCAGCCAGGGCGAGCAGGATGAAACTGATCGGAATGACGGCCTTAAACGCCCAGCGCGCAGGCAGACCAGTTGGGCTGTCCGAGCGTTCATTGACGCGGAAGCTTTCGTAGAAATAGTCGTACCCCTGGTCGACCATCAAATAGATGAACGGTGTCAGCAGGGTCAGGATACCGATCACTTCGATGATCCGCTGCGCGCGGCGTGACAACTGCATATGCAGGACGTCAACGCGGACATGGCTGTCTGTGATCAAGGCATAGGAAATGCCGATCATCGTGACAATGCCGTAGAAATGCCACTGGATCTCGTCCAGCTTGGGATAGTTCTGGCTGAACAGGTAGCGCAGCGAAACCTGGCTGAAGATCGCAGCCATCAGCAGGATATTCGCCCACATGACCACATGGCCTACCGCTTTGGCGCCCGTGTCGATAGCGACGGCAATTTTCTGGCGGTCTGTTTCGGGATGCTCCAGAATGCCTTCATAGGCTTCGACCGGATCATTTGTATATAGTTCGTTGGCCATGGTCATTCCTCGCTCAGCACCCCGGCGTGCGGGGCAGTGAAAGGTTAGAAATTCCGTTTTTGGGAGAGTTCGGAGCGGCGGATTCCGCCGCCCCGGTAACGTCAGTTAGGGAGAGTTTACTGACGTGGGAGGAACGCGTTGGTCTTCCACAGGTTGTAGCCGTCGCGGAATTCGTTCATGTCGGCCAGGACTTGTGCAAAAAAGGCATCGTTTGCGGCTTCTTCAGCGGCAACTTCGTCCCAGGTGGCGCGGAAGGTATCCAGCATCTCGGGCGACCACTGCTTGATGGTGACACCGTTGTTTTCAACGTTGTCGATCAGCGCGGCATGCTGGATCGCTTCACCTTCGGCAAAGCTGTCCGCCATCGACGCCTTACAGGCGCTTTCAATGATTGCCTTGTGCTGGTCGCTGGTTTCATTCCAGACGTCTTTGTTGATCAGCAGTTCGAACACAGTCGCCTGCTGGTGCCAGCCGGGGAAATAGTTGAACTTGACCAGTTTATGGAAGCCCAGGCGCGCATCAATGGCGGGCATCGAAAATTCAGTCGCGTCAATCGCGCCTTTTTCCAGCGCGGGGAAGATCTCACCACCCGGCAGCAGCGACGTTGCAACACCCAACTTCTGCATGACTTTGCCGCCCAGACCAAAGAAACGCATCTTCAGACCGTTCAGGTCTTCGGGCGAATTGATCTCGGTTGCGAACCAACCCGAGGTTTCGGGTGCGATGATCGCGCAAGGCAGAACTTTTACGTTGTAACCGGCCTGATCATACATTTCCTGATACAGAGTCATGCCGTTGCCGTAATAGAGCCACGCCATGTATTCACCCGCTTCGGGGCCAAATGGCACAGCCGAAAACAGCGGCGCAGCCGGGATTTTACCGGCCCAATATCCGGCTGTGGTGTAGCCCGAGTTGATCTTTCCAGTGGATACCGCGTCCAAAATTTCGAACGGCGGAACCAGCTTGCCCGGCTCGTACACTTTCATCTTCAGCGTGCCGCCCGACATCACGTCAAGCTGTTCGGCAACACGCGGGATCGGCGAGCCCAAGCCCGGCAATTCGGTCGAGAACGCAATCGGCGTTTTCAACAGCAGTTTGTCTGCGGCAACCGCAGGCGAGGCCAAAATGCTGGCCGCCACGGCCAAGCTCGTCAGGGTCTTTTTCATGAATTCTCCTCCAGGGTTGGTCGGGGTTACAGCCCGATCATTGGCGCGGGCTCTTCCAGCGCCGCTCCGGTGGTAAACTAACTTTACCAGAATTAACCAGTCAATAACTTTCTTTACCAATGGATGGTTTGCTCCAAAATGTCTTCGACCTTCAACGCGGCCTTAGAAACAATTTTGGCGATCTGAGAAAAACCTGAGAAATTCTAAAAACCTTTCATGAACAACAAAGTATCTAGTTATTTTCCAGAACGCTCAGACGCTTGAGTTTCGCACGAATATGGTTATGTTTATTTACCAGTTGCTTCGGATCTCCAGCTTCAAACAGGGCAGTGCATCATGAACACCAAGGCAATTTTTGAACCGGTTGGACACGAATCGTTGGCCGAGGCTGTGGTTGCACAAGTCGAAGATCTGATCGCCTCGGGCATCCTGAAACAGGGCCGGAAACTGCCTTCGGAACGCGATCTTGCCGAAATGTTGCGCGTATCGCGCCCAAAGCTACGCGAGGCGCTTCAGGTGCTGGAAGAACGCGGTCTGGTTGCCACGCAGCACGGCGAAGGCACGTTCGTGGCAGCCCTGACCGGACAGGCCATGATGCCTGCTCTTCTTGCACTGTATGAACGGCACGAGCCTGCTTTTTTTGATTATCTGGAATACCGCCGCGAGCAGGAAGGCTTCGCGGCCCGCCTTGCTGCACGTCGGGCAACCAAGGCGGACAAGGAGCGGATCGCCGAAATCCTAGACGAAAATGAGCGTGCGTGGCAGGAGCAAGACGCCAAAGCATCGCAAGAGGCAGACTTTGCGCTTCACTCAGCGATTGTCGATGCCAGTCAGAACGCAACCCTCATCCATATGATGGCGTCGATCTACGAACTCACCCGTAAAGGCGTTTTCTACAATCGTGATTTCCTGCGCACGATTGACGGAACCGGGGAAAAGCTGCTGCAGCAGCATCTAGAATTGGGTCGCGCGGTGATCGATGGCGATGAAGAACGAGCCGAAAAAGCGGCAACCGAACACATCGACTTTGTCGAAAAGTCTTTCAAACTGGGAATTGAACAGAGGCGACGTGAGGCCATGGCTGAAAAGCGGCGAATACTATCACGTTAATGGGTGACCCCCGGCTATTCGGATACCAAGGCCCTATTGTCAGATGTCTTTTCCAGGCGGTTCCAACAGACCACCCGGCTCTATCAACACCCGCTCTGACAGCCAGGGATTGAGATCAAGAGCCTCAGACAGTGCCGCTCGCGCATCCTCCAGGCGCTTCAAACCCAGCAAAGACAAAGCACGCCCGCTGAGTGCCCCAATGTGGTTTGGCGACAATTCAATTGCGACGTTCAAGTCTTGCAAAGCCGCACCAAAATCCTGCCTGAGGTAGTTTACAAAAGCTCGCTGATTGTAACCTTCAGCGTAGGTCGGACAATAGTCGACAAGTTGGTTGAAGTCGTCCAAGGCGCCCAGCAAATCCCAAGCTTCTCGTCGTGCCATCCCCCGATCCAACAAGGTTTGTGATCGAGAATCCGGTGCATCCGTCCAAAGCACCCACATCTGATCCGAGATGGCCCGCGCGTCGCTTTGCGACTCTGCCTTTTGAACCTGCTTAATGAGCGCCTCAACCCCTTCCGTATGATCCGGAGACATAGGGCATGTTTCAGCGAGCGCCAAAAGCGGAAAGGCGATCATAAGACTCGTGGCAGCGAATACTCGTTTCATGCCCCTAGGGTGGGTTGAAATCCTGTTCCGTCAAGCCTGTTGTTCAAACCCGCCAAGCATACCGGTTTCTTTAACAGCCTCCATCGCCACAAAAGTTGACGTGCTGGCAACATGCGGCAGGGATGAGATTTTCTCGGCCAAGACACGACGGTACTCGGACATCGTGGCAGTGCGAACTTTTAGAAGATAATCGAAATTCGATGCAATCATATGCGCCTGCTCGACTTCGGCGATCTTACGGACAGCGGCATTGAACTCGGCCAGCGCCTTTTCGCGCGTGTCCGTCATGCGCACTTCGACAAAAGCCACGTGATCCAGCCCAAGGCGGATCGGATCCAGCATTGCCCGATACCCCTTAATCACTCCGCTCGCCTCCAACCGCTTGAGCCGCGCCTGTGTCGGGGATTTCGACAAGCCGATCTCGCGCGCCAGATCGGCGACCGAAGCACGACCGTCTTCAGCCAAAATTTTCAGAATCGACCGATCGAACCGATCCAGATCAGGAAAGTCCATTTACACTGCCTATTTCCACAAAATCAGAACACTTGCCTTCGGATACATAAATTTTGGGCCATTGTCCTGTATTTTCCACCCTATATTAGCGCAAAGACCGGAGGACTCATGTCACACAGCCTGCGCACACTTATCGACACGCCAACCTATGCCGATCAATCGGCTGTCCTTGATACCCTGATCACTCAAGCAGACCTGACGGATGCAGATCGTGTCATAATCTGCGCCGCCGCGGCGCAGTTGGTTCGCGACATCCGCTCCAGCACTTCGCCGGGGTTGATGGAAGTGTTTCTGGCCGAATACGGCCTGTCTACTGATGAAGGCATCGCATTGATGTGTTTGGCCGAAGCGTTGCTGCGCGTGCCGGATGCTGACACTATCGACGCGTTGATAGATGACAAGATCGCTCCGTCCGACTGGGGCAAACATCTGGGAAAATCCTCGTCATCGCTGGTGAACGCGTCCACGTGGGCGCTGATGCTGACCGGTAAAGTTCTGGACGAGGGCAAAGCCTCTCCGGTCGGGGCATTGCGAGGGGCCATAAAACGACTGGGTGAGCCAGTGATCCGAACCGCCGTGGCCCGAGCGATGAAGGAAATGGGACGGCAATTCGTTCTGGGTGAATCCATTCAATCCGCGATGGATCGCGCCCGTGGAATGGAGGGAAAGGGCTATACCTATTCCTACGACATGCTGGGCGAAGCCGCGCGGACCGAGGCGGACGCAGCGCGCTATCACCTGTCATACTCCCGCGCTATTTCGGCCATTGCCGATGCTTGCACCCATGACGACATCCGTGCCAATCCAGGTATCTCGGTCAAGCTGTCCGCCCTGCATCCTCGCTATGAGCTGGCGCAGGAACAGAGGGTCATGGACGAGTTGGTCCCGCGACTGCGGGCTCTGGCACTGCTGGCCAAAGCCGCCGGCATGGGTCTGAACGTCGATGCAGAAGAGGCAGACCGCCTGTCGCTATCGCTGCAGGTTATCGAAGCGGTCATGTCTGATCCGGCCCTCGCCGGGTGGCACGGGTTCGGTATCGTGGTGCAGGCTTACGGACCGCGCGCCGGGCTGGTTCTGGATACGCTGTACGACATGGCGCAGCGCCACGACCGCAAGCTGATGGTGCGCCTGGTCAAAGGGGCCTATTGGGACACCGAGATCAAACGCGCGCAAGTCGAAGGCGTGGATGGGTTTCCAGTGTTCACCCACAAGGCAGCAACCGATGTCTCGTACATCGCCAATGCCCGCAAACTGCTGAACATGACCGACCGGATCTACCCGCAATTTGCCACCCACAACGCCCATACGGTCAGCGCCATCCTGCATATGGCCGACGATCAACCTTATGAGTTCCAGCGCCTGCATGGCATGGGCGAAACTTTGCATCAGATCGTGATGAACAAACAGAACACCCGGTGCCGGATTTATGCGCCGGTCGGGGCGCATCGTGACCTGCTGGCATATCTAGTGCGACGCCTGTTGGAAAACGGAGCAAACTCGTCTTTCGTCAACCAGATCGTCGATGAAAACGTGCCCCCGGAAGAGGTCGCCGCAGATCCGTTTGTCACTGTAAAGACGCCGCCGCCCGCCCTGCCGACAGGACCCGAGCTGTTTCAACCAGAACGCCCTAACTCCAAAGGGTTTGATCTGCACCACACGCCCACTCTGGATCGGATCGAGGCGGCGCGGGATGGGTTCCGGGTCTATCACTGGTTTGCTCAACCTCTATTGGCCGACAAGGCCAAACCAGAGGCCGAAGAACCTGTTACCAACCCGGCCAACCCGCAGGACCGGCCCGGATTCGTTGCGCCAGCCAGCGCGGCGGATGTAGAGTTGGCCCTGGCCTCGGCCAACCCCTGGGACACACCGGCTGCTGAGCGTTCGCGCGTTCTGAACGCTGCTGCCGATCTTTATGAAGCGAACTATGGCGAGCTTTTCGCCCTTCTTGCTCGCGAAGCCGGGAAATCCCTGCCTGACGCTGTGGCGGAACTGCGCGAGGCGGTGGACTTCCTACGGTATTACGCGGCCAACATTCCTGCGGCCAAGCCTGCGGGTATTTTCACCTGTATCAGCCCGTGGAACTTCCCTCTGGCCATTTTCTCAGGGCAGATCGCAGCGGCGCTGGCCACCGGAAATGCTGTGTTGGCCAAACCTGCGCCTCAGACGCCTTTGGTTGCGCATCGCGCGATTCAATTGATGCATGAGGCGGGCGTACCACGCGACGCACTGCAATTGCTGCCCGGAGGACCTGCTGTAGGCGCAGCGCTGACGTCGGATGAACGCATTTCGGGTGTGGCCTTCACCGGGTCGACAGCCACCGCGCTCAAAATCAGGGCCGCGATGGCCGAGAGCATGCGCCCCGGTACGCCGCTGATCGCGGAAACTGGCGGCTTGAACGCCATGATCATCGACAGCACGGCCCTGCCCGAACAAGCAGTACAATCAATCATCGAAAGCGCTTTTCAGTCGGCGGGCCAGCGTTGTTCAGCCCTGCGGTGCCTGTACCTGCAGGAAGACATCGCCGAAGACGTTCTGACCATGCTCAAAGGGGCAATGGACGCGCTGAGCATCGGAGACCCTTGGCTGATCTCAACCGATTGCGGCCCGGTGATCGACGAGCAGGCCCGGCAAGGCATAGCTGATCACGTGGCCAAAGCGCGCAGCGAAGGGCGGGTTCTGAAAGAGCTTCCGCTGCCGCCCGAAGGCACTTTTGTTGCCCCTACCCTGATCGAGGTTTCTGGTATTGCCGCGCTGGAACGCGAGATTTTCGGTCCTGTGCTGCACGTGGCCCGATTCAAGGCGCAGGAGATCGACAAGGTCATCGCCGAAATAAACGCCACTGGATACGGGCTGACCTTTGGACTGCACACGCGCATCGACGACCGGGTGCAGCATGTGACCGAGGCGATCCATGCGGGCAACATCTATGTGAACCGCAACCAGATCGGCGCCATCGTTGGCTCTCAGCCCTTTGGGGGCGAAGGGCTTTCGGGCACCGGCCCCAAGGCGGGTGGGCCGAACTACATGGCCCGCTTCTGCGCGCCGGATCGTCAAAATACGGCGGATACCTGGGGTGCTGTAGCCGACTTGCCCGCCCCTCAAGGGCAGCCTGTGCCGGTCAAAACTCAATCCTTGCCCGGTCCCACAGGTGAATCGAACCGCCTGAGCGAATACCCACGCTCACCCTTGCTGTGTATGGGCCCTGGAGAGGCCGCAGCGCGCGCGCAGGCCGAGGCTGTTCAGGCGCTTGGCGGTACGGTCATTCAAGCGATCGGGATGCTGGACCTGCACCGGTTGGAAAACCTGACCGACATCTCAGGCGTGTTGTGGTGGGGGGATGACGAAACAGCCCGGCAGATCGAGCAGCATCTGGCGCGCCGCGACGGCCCAATTCTGCCGCTGATCCCCGGCAAGCCCGACCGTGCGCGGGTTCTGGGCGAACGTCATGTCTGCGTCGACACGACAGCTGCGGGCGGAAACGCTGCGTTGTTGGGAGGTGCGGCATAAGCTTGCATTGACGCTGGGCGCGCAAAAGCCCAGCGTCTCATCATGTTTCCGATCCGTGACCATAACCCTTCGGGGCGCACGCCTTACGTTGTATATGCCCTGATGGCCGCCAACATCCTGATCTTTCTCAGCTATGTGGGGATCATGGATGAAGGGCCGAAGATCAGCAGGCTGTTTTATGACTACGCCATCATCCCGGCGCGGGTCAGCGACGGGTTTGGGTTGGAAACCCTTGTGACATCCATGTTCCTGCACGGCGGCTGGACGCATCTGGCGGGAAACATGCTGTTCTTATGGATCTTCGGAGACAACCTGGAAGACGAGATGGGCCACCTGCCCTTCCTTCTGTTCTATCTGGCAGCTGGGATTGGCGCTGGCCTCATTCACATCATTACTGGGCCGGACTCTCAGGTGCCGACCGTTGGCGCCTCGGGCGCGATTGCAGGTGTGATGGGCGGGTATCTGCTGCTGTTTCCGAAAGCACGGGTGGATATCCTGCTGATCCTGATCGTCTATTTCAGGGTCTTCACCATTCCGGCCTTCATCATGCTGGGGATCTGGCTGGCGATACAGTTCTTTGGCAGCATCACCAGCAATCCAGACGAAGGCGGTATTGCCTATTGGGCCCATACCGGAGGCTTTGCCGTGGGTTTGATCCTGTGCATACCGCTTTGGCTGCGGCGTGGAGGCGCGCAGTTCTGGGACCGCACCCGCGGGCACCCGCCCCACCCGGAAGCGAAGTACAAGCTTTCGCGGTCACGTATTCCGCGTGTTCCGCGCCGGTAAAGTTAAGAGCGGCTCAGCCCCGGATCACTTTGGCGAACTGATCAAAGATCGGTTCGTTCGAGCAAATCACTTCACCATCCTCCAGCACATTGCCTTCGGGGTTCAGTGCCTGCACGAAGCCGCCTGCCTCTTTCACGATGATGATACCAGCCGCCAGATCCCATGCGTTCAGGCGGCGTTCCCAGAAACCTTCGTACCGGCCAGCGGCGACATACGCCATATCAAGCGCAGCAGCACCCCAGCGGCGCACACCGGCGCAAGCGGGCATCAAACGCGCCAGGTCTTGCAGGGTCGCGGGCAGATCCGAACGACCCCCAAAGGGCAGACCAGTCGCGAAGACCGACTCGATCATGCGGTGACGGCCCGACACGCGAATGCGGGTGTCGTTCATCCATGCACCCTCGCCCTTCTCAGCAAAGAACATTTCATCCTTGGCAGCGTCATAGATCACACCGGCAACAATCTTGCCCTTGTGTTCAAGAGCGATTGAGATCGCCCAATGCGGCAGGCCGTGCAGGAAGTTGGTGGTGCCATCCAACGGATCGACAATCCAGCGGCGGGTCGGATCTTCGCCGTCAATCGCGCCACCTTCTTCGGCCAGCCAGCCATAGGTTGGACGCGCGCCCAGCAACTCTTCTTTCAGGATGGCTTCGGCTGCGATATCGGCCTTTGAGACGAAGTCTCCCGCGCCTTTCATCGACACCTGCAAATTCTCGACTTCACGGAAATCCTTGACCAAAGAACGCCCCGCTTTGCGCGCGGCTTTGATCATGATGTTGAGATTTGCACTGCCAACCATTGTCAAAAGGCTCCTGTCCGGTCAAACCGCGCGTATACTGCTGCAATGCGCCCTTGCCAAGAGGAATGATACGCATAACAGACCCCCGGAAAACGCCGTTACTGGGATTGCAGCTTGCGCGCCTCATCTCGGGCCAGTTTCACCAGTTCCTGAACGTAAGGTTTCTCAAGATCCTCCGACCGGATCGCAGCGTACAGGCGTCGCGTGATCCCTTCTTTTGTCAGGGGTCGGGTCACGTAATCCGAGTTATATTTCACCTCGCGCACAACCCAATCCGGCAGGACCGAAACCCCCCGGTTTGACGCGACCAGCAGCAGTATTACGGCGGTCAGTTCCACTTGGCGGATTGTTGCGGGCTCAACCCGTGCAGGGATCAGCAACTGGCTGAACACATCCAGACGCGTGCGCTCGACCGGATAGGTGATCAGGGTTTGTCCCCGAAAATCTTCGGCCTCGATATACTCTTTTTCAGCCAGGGGATGGGTTGAAGCCGCCACAAAGACAGCGTTGTAGTCAAACAGCTCCACAAACTCGACACCCGGCAGGTCTTCGGGGTCGGACGAGACCACCAGATCTACCTCTTCCTTTTGCAAGGCCGGAAGCGCGTCAAAGGCCAGACCTGGGCGGATGTCCACATCGACATCGCCCCAAGACTTTCTGAAGGCTTCGAGCACCGGAAACAGCCATTCGAAACAGGCGTGGCATTCGATTGCGATATGCATCCGCCCGGTGCGCCCGTCCCTCAGCGAAGAAAATTCATGCTGAGCGGCCTCAACCTGCGGCAGGATCTGTTCAGCCAAGCGAAGCAAGCGCAACCCGGCGGCCGACAGTTTCATGGGTTTCGAGCGGCGCAGAAACAGTTCGACCCCCGCCTGATCCTCTAACCCTTTGATCTGATGACTTAACGCAGACTGAGTGATGTTCAACTGGTCTGCTGCACGGGCCAGCCCACCGCATTCATGGATCGCTTTGATTGTACGGAGGTGCCGGAACTCAATGTGCATTTCGAACAGCATTCATGTTGTTGTTGAATAATATGAGTTTGTCTCACATTGCTCGCCATGGCACAAGAGGCTCAGATGATCCAGCGAGGCCGTTATGTCCAAACCTGAAATTTCCTTTGAGTTCTTTCCGCCCAAAACTCTGGAAGCCTCTTTTCGTCTTTGGGACACGGTTCAGACCTTGGCTCCATTGGACCCTCGCTTTGTTTCGGTCACCTATGGTGCAGGTGGCACGACACGTGAACTTACACGCGACGCGGTCTCGACCTTGCATAAGTCGTCGGGGTTGAACGTCGCTGCACATCTGACCTGCGTCGATGCCTCACGGCAGGAAACATTGGAGATCGCCGACACGTTTGCGCGTGCCGGTGTGCAGGACATTGTCGCCCTGCGCGGTGACCCGCCGAAGGGTCAGGACAAATTCGAACCCCACCCCGACGGGTTTGCCAATTCGGTTGAGTTGATCGAAGCCCTGGCCGAAACCGAGATGTTCAGCATTCGCGTCGGCGCCTATCCTGACAAACACCCCGAAGCTGCCGATTTGGCTGCGGATGTGGATTGGCTGAAGGCCAAGCTGGACGCTGGTGCTGATGAAGCTCTGACGCAGTTTTTCTTCGAGGCTGAAACCTTCTTTCGGTTCCGTGACGCCTGCGCCAAAGCGGGCATCGATAAGCCGATTGTGCCCGGCATTCTGCCGATCGAGAACTGGGCAGGTGCCCGCAATTTCGCCAAGCGCTGCGGCACACATATTCCTGTGTGGGTCGAAAACGCCTTTGAAAAAGCTGTGCGCGACAGGCGTGAAGATTTGCTGGCAACAGCGATATGCACCGAGCTGTGTTCAGATCTGATCGATGGCGGCGTGGATAAGCTGCATTTCTACACCCTCAACCGCCCGGAACTGACGCGGGATGTATGTTTCGCACTCGGCATTACGCCGCAGGTTGAACTGGAAAACGTCGCCTGACTTACCAAAATCATCAATGATTCGCCCGGGTTACGTTCACACTCGGGCGATTTTCATCCTGCTTTGTGCAAACTGTTTCACACTCTCATAACCAAATTCACAGTTTTCGCGACAATTGAATCTCAAGATCCCAATTGTTATCCGCACCCCCGCAAATCCACCCCGAAAATTGACAAAACTATGTCCAGGGCGACACTTGGGGCGTATAGTTTGTAATGAGTGTTTTGAGTATGGAACCTGTAGATAAAGTGCGTGCGCGCACCGATGCCCTTGCAGATTTGGGATTACCCCCATCTGCCAGTTCCCGCGAAATCCGAGAGGCGTGGCGACAGATCGCCTTTCATTCGCATCCCGATCACAGGGAAGGGGACAGTTCTGGGTTTTCACGCGCCAAGGCCGCCTATGACTTTCTGCGGAAAGAGGGTTTGGCAAAAAAAGGTGGGGGCAATGCTGGCCCGACTCAGCCGCGCCGTCCCCGTTTGAAAAAGCGGATCATTGAACTTCCGCAGGAAGAAATTTCGGCCTGCAAGGCAATGCTAAGTCCCGATCAGGTGTTGTCACATCGACACGGCGAAGATGATGCACCAGGCATACCCGAAGCGTGCGTATCGGACCATGTACCGGACGCAGTTGGCTGCTACGGTCGGCATTTGACCTACTTCGTCACCACGCCTGTGCATCATGGCGCAAATCGGGTGGCTCTGCCGACCACGGTGCTAAGCGGTGCGCGACATACCGAGGCAGAGATCCTGAGCTTTCAGTCCAAGGATACCGGCGCCGGAGAGGTGGTGATCCCGGACACGATCCGTGAACGCAAATTTCCAGGGGCCAAGAGCGTGAAGATCCGGTTTGACGCCGATCAGGACATCCGGGATCAATTCTGGCTAGCGGGCTGATCGCAAAAAGCCCGGCTAAGGTAGCCGGGCTTTGAACTTGTCACATTCTCGCTGTGAGATCAGTTGGTAACCGGGCCTTCCGAGGTGAATTTTGGGATAACATTGGTCGAGGCGTCCGAGGATTCGATGCCTGGCCAGTTGCCTTCTGCGATGTTGATGTTGCCCGGCACATCTTCTTCCCAGAAGCCAACAACCACATCGGTGATGTTCAGATAAAGCTTGTCATCGACGATGCGCCACAGGTTAGGGTTGGCTGGAACTTTACCGCCCTTGGACACACCATAAGCGCAGTGGCCATCATATTGCGGAGCATAATAGGCCGGGTTCTCAAGGAACTTGTCACGGTTTTCTTCAGTCGCGAAAGCCCAGGTTGCGCCGTTGTATTCTGCGGTTATATCAGCGTTTCCGCGCACACCTTCTGGCTGCGACTGCCCAATCGAAACCTGATCCAGGCTGCGATAGGCAACAACGTCATAGCCCGAAACCGCAAAACCGGTTCCATCAACATATTGAGGTCCGGCAAAAGCGGGTACCGCCAAGGCCATGCCTGCAGCGAAGGTCAATGCAAAGCGTTTCATGTGGTCTATCCTTTTCATATCAACTGTGTCCGTGGAGCCGTCATGGCAGGTCTGCCAAGACAATATGCGATTCACGCGCGGTTCGTAGTCCTCCTAACGCCCCTGTGACCCCGCACGGGAAAACGTGAGAGTTTGGTCGCGGATTGTTACAGAAAAAGCCTGAAGCACCGGGTTGGACTCGGCGATTTGCAATATTAGCTGTAAGACAGCCACGGTATAGGCATGAAAGGCAAGAGATGAGCGACCAATCCCCCTACACCCCCCCAGCGGTCTGGACCTGGGACAGTAAAAGCGGCGGCCAGTTCGCCAATATCAACCGGCCGATTGCCGGTGCGACCCACGACAAAGACCTGCCTGTGGGACGCCACCCCCTGCAGCTGTATTCGCTGGCCACGCCCAACGGTGTGAAAGTCACTGTGATGCTGGAAGAGCTTTTGGCGCTGGGCCACGAGGGGGCCGAATACAACGCCTGGCTGATCAACATCGGTGAGGGTGATCAGTTTGGCTCAGGCTTTGTCGATGCCAACCCGAACTCAAAAATCCCCGCCCTTTGGGATCGGTCGGGCAAAGAGCCTGTTCGCGTGTTCGAAAGCGCCTCGATCCTGTTCCATCTGGCCGAAAAATTTGGAGCGTTCCTGCCCGCGTCCGGCCCTGAGCGGACCGAAGTGATGAACTGGGTGTTCTGGCAGATGGGCAGCGCGCCCTATCTGGGCGGCGGGTTCGGCCATTTCTACGCCTATGCACCCGAGAAATGGGAATACCCGATCAATCGTTTCGCGATGGAGACCAAGCGCCAGCTAGACGTTCTGGATCGGGAATTGGCGGATAAGACCTTCATCGCTGGAGACGAGTACACGATTGCCGACATGGCGATCTGGCCGTGGTATGGCCAGCTGGTTCTGGGTCGCCTCTACAGTGCTGCCGAGTTCCTGGATGTTGAATCATACAAGAACGTCATGCGTTGGGCCAAAGAGATTGACGCGCGTCCAGCAGTTCAGCGTGGTCGAATGGTCAACCGCGCCTTTGGCGAGCCGCACACGCAGCTTCACGAGCGCCATGACGCCAGCGATTTCGAAAACCGTACGCAGGACAAGTTGGAAGCGGCTGCGGAGTAACCGCATTCCAAGCGAAACACCACGCGGTGCAACGTGCGCCGCGTGTTTGCGTCTTGTCGGTTACTTCAGAATTGGCGGGTTGTCCGGATCGCTGCCGGGGGCTTCCCGCATCGGCTCAGCCACCTGCGGCTGAGGCAGATCAAACCGAAGCCCCACCTTGGCCAGCAACGCGGCAGTGGGCGCACTGGCCGCGAAAAAACCAACATCCATTGCACCAGCCTCGATCCCGGAAAAGGTCAGCGCCTCGGACGCGGCCTTGGCTAACGCGGCCTCGGCCCCGTCAACTGCATCGACAAAGCCCAACATATGCCCCTGTGCGCCGGTCTCTGACTTGGTTGCAACCAAATAGGCCGCGCGCGCCAGCCCGCCCGCGGTTGCCAGTTTGGCATCCAAGGCGGTCAGCAAACTATCGGGCAAGCCAGACGGCGGCATGAATTCAGCCAGTTTTTCCTCGACCTCTTGTGGATCGTGTTGCAGCGTTTCGGCCAGCCACCCCAATGCCTCTGCCGGCACCAGCATCGATGAAGGCGCGGTTTCCAGGTTCAGGCCCAGCCCGATCGCCTGCCCTGCCAGCATCCCGGAGAGCACCCGTCCCGAAAGCGCCACGTAAGGTACAGGGCGACCTGCGAACTGCGCCAACCGTTCCTCTCGGTCAAAAGCCAGCACAAAGCGCCCATCCGCCACGTCGAACAATTCGGGCGAGATATTCTCGTCCTTCGCTTCCTCGGTCAGCATCAGGAACAGCTCGCTGTCGGCAAGCCGCTCAAAGAAACGTAGCCGGGCGGCATCGTTTCGCGGATCCGCCTGCATCGCGGCATGTGCTGCGTCCAACGCCGTGGTTTCAGTCATTCAACACCTCTTGGACCCGCGCGCGCAGAACCGGCAAAAGCTCGGTCTCGAACCACGGGTTTTTCTTCAACCATGCCGTATTGCGCCAGGACGGATGTGGCAAGGCAAAGACCCGCGGCGCATGGTCCTGCCAGCCTTGCACGGTGCTTGTGACCGAACCTCGCGCACCAAGGTGATACTTGTGCGCATGACCACCAACCAAAACGGTCAGCGGCACCTGGCCCAAAACGCTCATCACCCGATCATGCCAGGTCTTTCGGCACACGGCGGGCGGCGGAAGGTCCGCGCTGCGTGCATCGTAACCGGGAAAGCAGAACGCCATAGGTACAATCGACACGCGGTCACGATCATAGAAGATCGTCTCATCAATCCCCAACCATTGCCGAAGCCTGTCACCTGACGGATCGGTAAAGGGCCGCCCCGACTCGTGCACTTTCGCACCTGGGGCCTGCCCTGCGATCAAAATGGGCGTACCAACGCGGAACCAAACAACCGGGCGGGGTTCATGGGCTGTTTCAGTCTGCGCAAACTTATCAGCACACAGTCGGCAAGCGCGAATTTCCTCGGCAAGGCTGTCCATCGGAATTCAAAACCTCTTGCGGCCCAAGTGTCACGATGGGGAACATAGGGTCCACCAGCCACACCGCCAATGCAGTTGTCACAGGTTTTACCGCAATGCATTGATCATTTGTTTCATAATTCGACATAATGTAGCCAACATGGATTGGTAAAAATAACCCTTTGCAGCCGTCTCAAAGAACGGCAACGCCACGGAACACGAGCAGCAGGCCCCGAATGTTAGAGTTCGACAATGTCAGCAAGTCCTTCTGGACCGGAACACGCCGCAAGGTGATTCTGGATCAGGTCTCGTTCCGGGTCGAACTGGGTACGTCGCTGGGCGTTCTGGCCCCGAACGGCACCGGAAAAACCACGCTGATCAACATGATGGCCGGTTTGGAAAAACCTGACGAAGGCGTGATCCGTCGCGAATGTCGTGTGTCGTTTCCCATGGGGTTCACCGGTGGTGTGTCGGGAAAACTGTCCGCGCTGGAGAACGCGCGCTATATCGCCAAGATCTATGGCATGGACCCGGACTATGTCGAAGCCTATTGCAAATGGCTCTGCGGGTTGGGTGAGTATTTCGATCAGCCGCTTGCGACCTATTCTGCCGGGATGCGATCCCGGTTCACCTTTTCACTGATGCTGGCGCTGGATTTCGACATGTATCTGATCGACGAAGGGATGCCTGCGTCGACGGATGTCGAATTCAACGAAAAGGCCGGATCAATCCTGAAAGAAAAACTAAGGACCACAACGCTGGTCATCGTTTCGCACAGCTCGTCTGTGTTGGAAAAGTTTGCCCAGCAAGCCGCCGTTTTGCTGAACGGTCAATTGTACATGTTTGAATCCTTGGAAGAGGCTAAGCAGCTATATGACTACGAATCCCAAGGTTAGAAAGTATAGCGGGCACCGCAACCGGCCAAGCGAAGGTTCGGCTGAGGCGCGGGCCGATGCGATCTCGCGCATTCGCAATGCAACGCAAGGCCAGCCTTCTGTAGATGAAGCCCAGCCGGGCGCGCAGCTGGACGACATCAAACGTGAGGGCCTGACTGGCCGACAATTGCGCATCGCGCGCAGGCTGGCGCAGAAACATGGGCTGGCTGCGACCTCGGATTACGATGCCGTGCGCCTGCTGCGTCAGAAAGGCATCGACCCTTTCCAACGCACAAATCTTCTGGATCTTGCTGCGGCCAAGCCCTCTGCTCAGAACGAGAACAATAACGCCAAAGACAAGGTCAGTATAAAACTGCCGCAGGCCGTAGGCGCGGAAAAATCCAACCTACCCGGACCCGAGCTCAGCCCCACTGAACGCCGCAACCTTGAGATTGGGGAAATACAGAAAGACATTGCCCGCAGACGTCGGCGCAAGCTGTTTGCCTTATTTGCGCGTCTGGCCGTTTTTGTTTTTCTGCCGACCTTTGTCGTGGGCTTCTATTTCTACCGCATCGCTACTCCGATGTACGCCAGCGATTCCGAGTTTTTGATCCTACAGGCCGATGGCGGGCCAGGCAGCGTCGGCGGCTTGTTGGCGGGAACCCAGTTTGCCACAACACAGGATTCGATTTCGGTACAGTCTTTCCTTGAATCGAAAGAGGCGCTGCTGCTGCTGGATCAGGACGCAGGATTTTCTGATGTCTTCAAACAAGATTGGATCGACCCGATCCAGAGACTGGCGCCCGATGCCTCGTTGGAAGACGCATACAAACTGTTCAAACGTATGATCACCATCGGCTATGACCCAACAGAAGGGGTCATCCGGATGGAAGTCGCCGCCCCGGATCCACAAACCTCTACCGAGTTTTCGGAACGTTTGATCTCCTATGCGGAAAACCGGGTGAACGCGCTGTCTGGGAAAAAGCGCGAAGACCAGATGCGCGACGCCATCCAGAGCTTTGAGTCCGCGCAGGAGGCGCGCAAACAAGCGCAGGAAGAACTGATTGAGCTTCAGCTTCAGGGCGCGGTTCTGGACCCAGAAAACGTGATCGCCAGCCTGAGAAGCCGAATTACCGAAATCGAAATATTGGTTCAGGACAAAGAGCTTGAGCTTGCCGCCCTGCTGGACAACCTTCGACCAAACAAAGCCAAAGTTGACGGGGTTGAGGCCGATATCGCCCGGTTGGAAAAAGTGCTGGAAGACCTGAATGCCGAAATGCTGGATGCCTCAGCCGGCGAAAACTCGCTGGCAAGGCTGAGCGTGCGCATACAGATCGCCCAGGCTGATCTGGCCGCCCGTGACATGATGCTGCAAACGGCAATGCAGCAAATGGAATCGACCCGATCCGAAGCCAACCGGCAAGTTCGGTACCTGACCGTTTCGGTGAACCCTATTCCCAGTCAGGAACCCACCTATCCGCGCAAGTTCGAAAATACGATTTTGGCATTCCTGTTATTTGCTGGTATCTACCTGATGATCTCGCTTACCGCGTCGGTCCTTCGTGAACAGGTATCCTCATAAGACCCATGAAACATGTAAAAATCTCCGACCTGACAGTCGGCAATGACCTTCCGCTGACCATCATCGCAGGCCCCTGCCAGCTTGAAACGGCAGACCACGCGCAAATGATTGCGGGCAAGATGAAAGAAGCCTGTGATGCGGCTGGGGCGCAATATGTGTTCAAGGCGTCTTATGACAAAGCGAACCGGACGTCACTGTCAGGCAAGCGTGGCATGGGAATCGATGCGGGCCTGCAGGTTCTGGATGACATTCGCAAAACGATGGGCATCCCGGTCCTGACAGATGTTCACACCGAAGCACAATGCGCTATCGCGGCCGAAGCGGTGGACGTCCTGCAAATCCCAGCCTTCCTGTGCCGTCAGACAGACATGCTGCTGGCCGCTGGTGAAACCGGCAGGGCCGTCAATGTCAAGAAAGGTCAATTCCTGGCCCCTTGGGAGATGACGAATATCGTCGACAAGGTCGAAAGCACGGGAAACCAGAACATTCTGCTGACCGAGCGTGGCACGTCGTTTGGATACAACACCTTGGTCGCAGACATGCGCGGCCTGCCCCAAATGGCAAAAACCGGCTATCCGGTTGTCATGGATGCGACCCATTCGGTCCAGCAACCCGGTGGAAAAGGCGGTTCGTCCGGCGGACAGCGCGAGTTCGCGCCCGTGATGGCCCGGGCGGCTGTTTCATTGGGAATTGGCGCAGTTTTTATTGA
Source organism: Ruegeria sp. HKCCA6837 (assembly GCF_013034475.1). Lineage (NCBI taxonomy): Bacteria > Pseudomonadati > Pseudomonadota > Alphaproteobacteria > Rhodobacterales > Roseobacteraceae > Ruegeria > Ruegeria sp. HKCCA6837. Next base: position 42,029 of record NZ_WQGD01000007.1, on the reverse strand, counting down.
AACGCATCAAGAACCTGACACAGCGCCGTCTGACGGCCCAAACATGATCCCATTGGACCAAATGCCCCAACTTATTGACACATTGATGCGTTTTGATGCGCTGGCCAAAGCGAATCCTATTCAGATTTAACGATTGAGACCTGTTATGACCAAACCCCTCCCCGAGGTGACACCCAACACCTGGAGCTTTCTGCGCGACGCGATGATCAAACCCACCGGGTTTCGCGAATATGATGCCCGCTGGAAATACCCCGAAGAGATCAACCTGCCCGGCATGACTGCACTGGGCTTAGGGCTGGGCACCCAGATGCGCAGGCGCGGGATTGAGCCCGTGATCGCCGTTGGCAACGACTATCGCGATTATTCGTTGGCGATCAAAAATGCTTTGATCCTTGGCCTGATGCAGGCCGGTATCCGCGTTAAGGATATTGGCCCCGCGCTCAGCCCGATGGCTTATTTCGCGCAGTTTCATCTGGATGTGCCTGCCGTTGCGATGGTCACGGCCAGCCACAACCCAAACGGCTGGACCGGTGTGAAAATGGGTTTTGATCGCCCTCTGACCCATGGCCCGGATGAAATGTCGGAACTGCGCGATATCGTGCTGAACGGTGAAGGCCAACAGCACGAAGGTGCATCATACGAATTCGTCGGAGGCGTGAAAGAAGCTTACATCGATGACCTCGTCGGTGATTTCAAAATGTCCCGCCCGCTGAAGGTGGTCTGTGCCACTGGCAATGGCACCGCCTCGGCCTTTGCGCCTGAGATTTTCGAGCGGATCGGGGTCGAGGTCGTACCCAGCCACAACCGGCTGGACTATACCTTCCCTCATTACAACCCGAACCCCGAAGCGATGGAGATGTTGCACGACATGTCCGCCACGGTGAAATCCAGCGGTGCCGATCTGGCGCTTGGGTTTGACGGGGACGGCGACCGTTGCGGTGTCGTCGATGACGAGGGTGAAGAGATTTTCGCAGACAAGGTGGGCGTGATCATGGCCCGCGATCTGGCCAAGCTGTATCCGGGATCGACTTTTGTCGCGGATGTGAAATCCACCGGCTTGTTTGCCAGTGACCCCGAATTGAAGGCTTTGGATGTCAAAGCGGATTACTGGAAAACCGGCCACAGCCACATGAAACGACGCGTTAAAGAAATTGGCGCATTGGCCGGGTTCGAAAAGTCCGGCCACTACTTTCTGGCCGAGCCCGTTGGGCGTGGCTATGACTGCGGTATGCGCGTGGCGGTCGAGATCTGCAAGCTAATGGACCGCAACCCGGATCAAAGCATGTCGGACCTGCGCAAAGCGCTGCCAAAAACCTGGTCAACCCCGACCATGTCACCTTATGCCTCTGACACCGAGAAATACGATATCCTTCAGCGCTTGGTCGACAAGCTGGTTGCCAAAGGCGAAGCGAGCGAAACCTTTGCGGGCCGCGCTATCAAGGAGGTTGTTACAGTCAACGGCGCGCGCGTTATTCTGGACAACGGCAGTTGGGGGTTGGTGCGGGCATCGTCCAACACCCCCAATCTGGTGGTTGTTTGCGAAAGCAGCGAAAGCGAAGCTGAGATGCGCGCGATCTTTGCCGATATCGATGCCGTCATCCGAACCGAGCCGGGTGTTGGTGATTACGACCAGACCATCTGAATGTATCGGCTTGGAGCATCATCGTGCTCCAAGCCAAGCAAGCTCAATCTCCGCCAAGCAGCTTGAGCAGACCTTTCTTCGCCTCGTCTTCCAGCTTCTTCTTAAGCGCATCTTCGATTTGATTGCTGTCGGTGATGGTTGTATCCAACTCACTCCCGACCTTCTCAAATACCTTCTGCTTGGCATCGTCTTCCAGTTCCTTGACCTTCACATCTGCCGCCGCCTCGATGACCTTGGTCAGGTCCGGCTTGATCGACGGGTTGCTCCACGGACCAACAATACGAACCGGCACCGAGATACCCTGTCCGGAATTGGCACGAAGCGCTACGGGCGTGAAAAGGTAATCAATATCCCGCGCGCCAAGCCCAACTTGTCCCGCCCCATCAGCGCGATAGTTCTTCAGCGACATCAGCAGGTCTTTGTTAGCCAGAACACCCTGATCCATTGTGAAGCTGCCCGTAAGGCTGTTGAAAACTGTTGTTCCGCCCGATCCGGTTCCTCGCCCCATAAGCCGATCCAGATCGAATCCGGAAATCACCCCTGACCCGACATCCAGATTCCCCTTACCGCTGAGAGAGCGCATGATTTGATCCTCAGACTGGCCAACGCCCAGAAACTCCAGACTGCCCGCAGCCGAGCCGGACAACCGTTCAACCCCGACAAGCGTGGCGAGCGCCTGTTTAAGATCAATCCCGCTGGCCGTGATATTGCCGCCTACGGACAAGCCATTGCGATTGTTGGCAACCATCTGGCCGTTCAACTGACCTGCAAATAATGTGGCCGGATGCATTTCCAGAACTGCGCGTGATCGGTCCAAAGACAGGGTCAGATCACTTTTTCCAAAAGTCATTCCCGGAACTGCGATCGAGTTTGCAGTCAGACGGATTTTACCGTTCGCCAGCGCCAGAACGGATGCATCAATAGGCTCTTTCGACCACCCATCCACTGGCGGTTCACTCGACTTAGACGTGCCGCCCTTGGTGGGTTCAGACTCAGAAATCCGCGAAAGATCAAAATCACCTGTAACGAGTCGCGCCACGATCTTTGGTGGATCCGAGATGGCGATGTCCGCCTCGCCTTTGAAACGGTTGTTATCCAGCTGTGCGGTCATATCCCGCAAAGAAATCCGCCCATCTTGCGTATAGGTCATGTGCGCAACGATGTTGGCCTTTCGGCCCAGCCCCGGTGGAATATACACACCGGCCTGCCCAAATGCGGCAAACATCCTTTCGCTGTCCCGGGCCACAACTTTGGTGGTTCCGTCCATTTCACCAGCCAGATTGACGCGCCCGTCAAACCCGATCTCGCCCCCCGGCGCAGTCAAAGAGAGTTCCAGCGCCGTAACGTCGCCATCGGAAAAGGCAGGCAGGTCCGGGATTTTCAAGTCTACTTCAACGGCTCCGCCAGGCACGGCCATTGTGGCTTGCATGATCATGGGAGATGTGACCTCGGGCCAGCTTGCGGCCAGTGTCACACCAGAAAAATCCATCTGGGTGGCGCCGTTCTCAACGTAAATTAGCCGCGCGTTGGTCAGCTCTAGCTGATCCAAAGTAACCTCACCTGTCGCCTCGTTGGTCCCGGCGGACTCGGTCTTATTTGTGGTCGAAGCAGGTGCAGAGGTGCCAAACTCCCAATTCACCTGGCCTTCAGATGTTTCCAGACGCAACACGGGATTGTCTGCAAAAACACGTTTGATTCGCAGATCGCCTTTCCACAACGCGGCGGCGTCCACGCCAACGGCAAGACTGTCGGCGCTCAGCATCGGCTCGGACTCTGCCCAGCTTGCGTTGCCAAAACGTACCGGGCCGGTTTCCATTCCCAGCACAGGCCAGAAGGACAGACGCACGTCGCCGCTCAGCGTCAGGTCGCGCCCGGTTTGCGCCTTCACCTGCTCGGCCAGAATCGCGCCCAGTTTGTCACCCGGCATCAGCAAAAGCGCGCCGATGACCAGACCCAGAACTGCGACCACAACAAAAAGGATGCGCATCAGCCATTTCATAATCTGCTCTCCGCCTTTTGGCTTATCATTGCCGTGATCATTCAAATCACACGTCACATTTGCAAGGGGAAGCGTTCCCCACTATACGCCCGCCATGACAACGAACCCGCCAAACCTCCGCCCCGACCTGGCGCCAGCCGCCCGGATCACCGAGACACCCCGTTCCGACCAGCCGACCATCGGCATGGTGTCGCTGGGTTGCCCCAAGGCGTTGGTGGACAGCGAACGCATCCTGACCCGGCTTCGCGCCGAAGGATACGGCATCTCACCCGATTATGCCGGGGCTGATGCCGTCATTGTGAACACCTGCGGATTTCTGGACAGCGCCAAGGCAGAATCGCTGGACGCGATCGGAGAGGCCCTGGTCGAAAACGGTAAAGTCATCGTCACAGGATGCCTGGGGGCAGAACCGGATTACATCCGGGAACATCATCCCCGCATTATGGCCGTCACCGGACCGCATCAATACGAACAAGTATTGGATGCGGTGCATGTTGCGGTACCACCCGCGCCCGATCCTTTTGTCGATCTACTTCCAGCCAGCAGCGTGCAATTGACCCCGCGCCACTACAGCTATCTGAAGATCTCGGAAGGCTGTAATCATAAATGCAAGTTCTGCATCATCCCAGATATGCGCGGGAAACTGGCCAGCCGCCCGGCCCATGCGGTTCTGCGCGAGGCGGAGAAGCTGGTCGATAACGGTGTGCGCGAGCTGCTCGTGATCTCGCAGGACACATCGGCCTATGGGCTGGACCGGAAATATGATGTGAACCCGTGGAAAGACCGCGACGTGCGCAGCCATATCACCGATCTGGCGCGGGAGTTGGGACAGTTGGAGGCGTGGGTGCGCCTGCATTATGTTTACCCCTACCCGCATGTGCGCGAGTTGATCCCACTGATGGCGGATGCAGGCTGCAATGTGCTGCCCTATCTGGATATTCCCTTCCAGCACGCTCACCCAGACGTTTTGAAACGTATGGCCCGCCCGGCCGCCGCAGCCAAAACGCTGGACGAAATCCGGGCCTGGCGCGATATTTGCCCGGACATCACCCTGCGGTCGACCTTTATTGTCGGTTATCCGGGTGAGACCGAAGCTGAATTCCAAACTCTGCTGGACTGGATGGACGAAGCGCAACTGGATCGCGTCGGCTGCTTTCAGTATGAAAATGTTGAGGGCGCGCGGTCGAACGACCTGCCCGATCACGTCCCGGCAGAAATCAAGCAAGAGCGCTGGGATCGCTTCATGGAAAAGGCCCAAGCGATTTCCGCAGCCAAACTGGCGGCAAAAGTCGGCCAGACCTTGCAGGTCATCGTGGATGAGGTCGATGACGAAGCCGCCACCTGCCGCACTAAAGCAGACGCACCAGAGATCGACGGAAACTTGTTCATTGACGAAGGTTTCGAAGACCTCAAACCAGGGGACATTGTCACAGTCGAAGTGGACGAAGCCGGGGAATACGATTTGTGGGGGAAACCTGTGTAACCCCTGAAACCCCAGTAGGCACACGCCACATGGGCAAAGCGTGAAGTGAGTTTATTGGCCTAATACGCCGCCACGCCCGATCTTAGACGGAAAGCCAACTACGGAGGTTTTCATGTCTTCTGCCTTTAGACTTAGCTTAAACAGCGTGGTTTTTCTGTTGGCTGCGCAGTTTCTGGCGACGCCCGGTTATGCTCAGGCCAATTATGTCGGATCAACGAGCTTCATTGCGGCAGGCGGCAAGCAACCAAGCTTGCACAAACACGGTCAAATCAAGATCAAGCGGTATTACCTGGCCCCAAAAGCCAAGGTACGCCCCAAGGTTCATCGCAAAAGATCACGACTAACCCTTGGCAACTACACACCAAAGCGGCGCGTGTTCGGGCATATTCCCTACACGTCGATCAAGCGGCACAAATTAAAACCGCATCGGTTCAAATACCCCTACCGTTTCAAGAAGTACTGACCCACCGCGAAACGCGCGCCAACCGGCGTATCGGTAAATACAGGCAAGAAAAAGCCGCCATGAAAGGCGGCGGCAAATGCAAAATGGTGCAGGCGGTCCGGTCTTGGACCGCCTGCGAATAGCTTATTGAGTAACCGGGTTACAGACAGTCTGGCCTGCTTCGGTTGTCGCCAGCTCATACCCACCTGGGCAGCTGGGGGTGCCGGCTTTGTCATAGCTGGGCTGGACGTATACAGGTGTCGGTTCTTCCTGCTGCGCGCAGGCAGTCAGGATCAGAGCAAATGCGCCAACGGCAGCGAGTTTCAGTTTCATGTCCGTCAATCCTCTATTACTTTTCTGATATTGCCCAACTTTTCGGGGCCGTATTCAGAATACGGGTAGAACCTCGATCTGGCAACTGAATCGATCACGACTTTGTGAGTCAGGGCGATTCCATGCCAGTTTTGCCTTTAGGAAAAGCAATTTACTGGGTCGAACCTACCTTTTTGACTGCACTGCTCTAAAGTGTGTCACAACATCAGCCAAAGACGGAGAAGCCACATGTCAGACGCCCCAAGCATTGCCCAGAAATCGCCGATTCCGGTCGAGGTTGTCGAAGGGAAGACCTATTTTTGGTGCTCATGTGGAAAGTCTTCTCGACAACCGTTTTGTGATGGATCCCACAAGGGCAGTGCGTTTGAACCCGTGAAATATACGGCGGATACCAGTAAAAAGGTCTTCTTTTGCGGCTGCAAACACAGCGCGAAACGACCTTTGTGCGACGGCAGCCACAGTAAGCTGTGATCAGGTTTTCAAACCATTCAAGGTGTTGGCATTTGCACAAAAATCCGGGGCGCTGTTGGCCAGCATCTGCTGCTCGGCCAGCCACAATGCACATTGGCCCTCGCAATTTGAAGCCCGGCACCTTGTGACAAGTTCCGAATAACCTTCTGGCGTCAGGCGACCGTCCGCCATTGCCTCGGTCAGTGAAATGCCCATGCATCGCGAGACAGATCGCGTCAGCCAAAAGTGCTTTTCAATCTCACCCAAGGGAACCTGTGCCATCATGCGTCCTCCAATTGCTGCGCTTTCAGTGCAGCGAATCGGTCCCGGTTAGGGCAGGCACTAGGCGCTTGATCGACTTGGTCCCGCTGCTCCAGCCACTCTGGGCAATCATGCGCCCAAGCACAGCCACGGCATTGTTGTACGATCTCAGCCCATTCTTCGTGGTTCAGATGGCCCTTGCGATAAGCCCCGACCAGGTCTGTGCCGGTGGCTTGCCCCATCCGCAGCACAAGCCGCAAATGAGTCATGATGTTGCCCAGACGTGACATGGCATGACCTCCGGGTTAAGGCATGAGTTTATGGAGCAATTCCTGGTTTCGGCAGTATTCGGGCGCCCGCCGCGCGGTTGTGGCCTGGCTCAACAGAGACCGGCAGTGTTGCGGGTTTGGGCAGTCGGTGCATCTTAGGACTGCTTCGGAAATCTGATCCACGGAAACCGAACCGCCAATGGCCGCTTCTTCAAGGTCGATGTCCAGCATTCTGGCCATATCGTCCACCAAACCGGCGTGCAGCCTCAAGGTGTTTCGAGTGGGCATGGTGTTTTCCTTTCCCTTTCGCGCTTTGCCAAAAAGGGTAGTGGAATTGCACCTTGAAACATTGACACAGGTCAAGATTGGACGCCGATGTGATCCAGATAGGCCCGGGTGGCATCCTGAACCCGGCGAAATCGATCCCCGCCCAGCTTCTTGCCGCCATACCACCGCGTGACGATGATCACGTGGTTCTGCAGGCCTGCCCGTTCGATCATACGCAGGATCACCATTCCAGCCCCGCTTTCCCCATCATCTGCCTTGAGCGCACCGGTCGGCAGAGTTGCCGCCCAGGTGTTGTGGGTTGCCTTGGCATAGCTTTTGTCCGACTTCAGGTCATCCAGCACGGCATCGATTTCAGCCCGAGACGCCACGGGTGCCCCTGAAACTGCATATTTCGAGCCTCGGTCTGTCAGGATCATCCCCAAACGCACAAGATCGGTCATTGTGTCAGGCCCAACTTTGCCGCGGTTTCGATCACGATCTGAACACGCTGTGCATTTGGCGGGTGGGTTCCTAGGAACGTGTCGCCGGGATCTGGAATCCGTTCAAAGAACTTTGCCCCAATCAGAGGATTATACCCAGCATTATAGGTTATGATCGTGCCCAACTGGTCTGCCTCCAGCTCGAAATCCTTTACGTAAGCCTGAATGCCGACCTTGGCTCCCTGCTTTTGCGCCGCTTCTATGGCCGCTGCATCGCCGCCGCGCAATTGCTCCCGCCTGCCAAACTCCGCGGCGCTGGCGCTGGCGTTTTCGCTTTGCCGGGCGATGTGCCCCAGCACGTGATGGGCCGCTTCGTGACCCATAACAAAGGCAAGTTCATCGGCGTTTTGCGCGGATCGGATCATAGACTGAGTGAAGATGATTACCGGCTGCCCATTCTCATCGAGTGTTTGAAACGCGTTGGCCTGCGCGCGCGGGTTAAGATCGACAAATATCCTGAACTCGCAATTCTTTCGTCCGGGTTGCTTCAGGCATTGATTACGCGCCTCGGCGCCGATGGCCTGACTGACCTGCTGAAAGGTCTGAACCTCGGCACGGGAACCAGGCTCGTCCCTCAGCCAATCTTCGGATGTTTGCACACGCAGTGTATCCTGCGCACAGGCCGCAAGCAGCAGGGACAACAGTAAAACAAAGCATCTGCGCATGGTGTTTCCTTTGGGCCATTCGAGCCGTCATTTCAACATAGTATGCCCCTTCAGCCGATGCCACAGCCCACAGCGAAAGGAACGGCTTGCATTACATCCCGGTGGCTTGCACTGTGGACACATGTTTTCGATTGAGCATGAATTCGACTCGACGGTCATTACGCTTGTGGACGAAGGTGAGAAACCTTTGCAGGAAGATGTCGTGATCAACAATTTCGCCGAATGTGTCACGCTGGAGCAGCTGGATCCACGCACCGAACAGGTTCAAAAGATCACGCTGTCACCGGAACAGGTACGTGACCTAGCCGCCGCTCTAGACCTTCCCGAAGGCGTTTATCAGATTCGCGAAACCGGACCTCAGGGGTCATAGACAAAGACCTTATTGCGCGCGGTCTGCCCCTGTTGCAGTCTCAACGTTGAAGGCGCAGCGCCAAGACAGCTGGCAAGCAACTGCAGAACCGCCTGGTTGGCTTTGCCGTGCTTGGGCGCGGCGGTCACGAATACCCTGATCTGATCATCTTCGCAGATCACCCGATCCCGCGCTGCCTTGGGCGTCACCGTCACGTTCAATGTTGCCCCGGCCTGTGCGAGCGACTTGAGATCAGGCAAGTCACGCAGGTTGGATTTCGCCATTGTCATCCCTTTTTCCTCAAAGTCTTGCATGACGGGCACCAGAATGGAAATGATCCACGCAACGCATCGGCGCACCCTTGAAACAGGCGAGTTGCCGACCAACATACAACGTCGTGATGTAAAGAAGGTTAACATATGTCCCTGAAGAACCCCGCCGCTCTGGAGTTTTTACAGGCGCGCCGGTCCCGGCCCGCCAAAACACTGATTGCACCGGCCCCGACACGGGACGAACTGCTGCCTCTGCTGACCGCCGCCGCGCGCAGCCCCGATCATGGCAAACTTGAGCCCTGGCGCTTTGTCGTTTTGGAAGAAGGTGCCATGTCGCGCCTGGCGGCAATGACCGAGGCGTGTGGTCAAAAGCTGGGCAAAAGCACCGAAGACATCGCCAAGGCGCGCAGCCAGTTTGACATGGGGCACTTGGCGGTGGCCGTGATTGAAGTGCAAAAACCGTCCGAAAAAATCCCCGCTATTGAGCAATCCTATTCGGCTGGCGCAGTCTGTCTGGCCCTGCTGAATGCTGCGCTGGCGGCAGGTTGGGGCGCAAACTGGCTGTCTGGCTGGCAAACGCATGACCGCGACTTCTGCGCTGAAGCCTTTGGCCTTGCCGAGCATGAACGTGTGGCCGGGCTGATTCATATCGCGACCGAAGGATCGGTACCGCCCGAACGTCCCCGACCCGACGTGGCTGCTTTGACGGAATGGATCACCGAATGATCATCCTGAATGCCTTTTTCAACGCACTCGGACAGATCGGCGATCCGAAGTTCCGGGGTGTTCTGCTGCGCGGCGTTGGTTTGACGATCCTGCTCCTGATTGCCGCCTGCGCTGGGGCGATCTGGTTGATCAACTGGTTGTCGGGAAATGAAATTTCCCTGCCCTTCATCGGCGCTGTGCCCTGGCTGAACGACGTTTTGAATTATTCCGGCATCGTATTGGTCCTGATTCTGCCGGTTTTCCTGATGGTACCTGTGGCCTCAGCGATCACCTCGATTTTTCTGGATGAGGTGGCACAGGCGGTCGAGGACAAGCATTTTCCATCCCTGCAGCCCGCACGGCGTATTCCGGTGTCAGAGGCGGCACTTGACGGTCTCAGCTTTCTTGGCGTGCTCATTGTCGCCAACCTGCTGGCGCTGATCCTCTATGCAATTTTCACCCCGCTCGCGCCCTTTATCTTCTGGGCGATGAACGGGTTCCTGCTGGGTCGAGAGTATTTCACGCTGGCCGCCATGCGCAGGGTCGGGCGCGACGGAGCGCGCAAGCTACGTGCCAAACATGCAACAACCATCTGGGTGGCAGGCACCTTGATGGCAATTCCACTGTCCGTACCGCTGGTCAATCTGATGATTCCAATAATAGGTGCAGCCACGTTCACCCACATTTATCACGCGGTGTCAGGCCCAAGGGCCTGACATTGGGTCAGCGGGGCTCTAGCTGGTTCAACCAGTCGAAATCCCGGACCGAGATCAATCCCGATAAAATAATACCCGCAATGATGGCCCACAAAACCACGGAAATGCCGGTTGTGATCCACATCTTTTTCTTCATGTGATGCACTTCCGGCGCGCCAGCATGGGTGCCGGGGACAATATCACCCAGATCGCCTTGTGTTTTTATGCGAACAGGCAGAACGATCAGCAGCGTCAGAAACCAGATGACTGCGAAAAGTACCAGTGCGGCAGTAATGGTCATTTCAAACCCTCCGGGGTTTGGGGTGTTACACCTGCTCCAGCTCGACCAGGCAGCCGTTGAAATCCTTGGGATGCAGGAACAGCACGGGCTTGCCATGCGCACCGATCTTGGGCTCGCCTGATCCCAGAACACGGGCACCTGTTTCTGCCAGGTGGTCGCGCGCTGCGATGATGTCTTCGACCTCGTAACACACATGATGGATGCCGCCGGCAGGGTTCTTTTCCAGAAACCCGTTGATCGGGCTGTCATCGCCCAGCGGGTAAAGCAGCTCGATCTTGGTATTGGGCAATTCGATAAACACAACCGTGACGCCGTGATCCGGCTCATCTTGCGGTGCGCCGACCTTGGCGCCCAGTGCATTGCGGTATTGCTCGGACGCCGCCTTAAGATCCGGTACGGCGATGGCGACGTGGTTCAGGCGTCCAATCATGTCTCACTCCTGTGTCCTGCTTTTCATGGGTTATGGGGGCTGTTTCGTGAAAGGACAAGTGCGCCAAATCGCGCGTTAACGTCGTGTTAGCCAGAAGTTCCTAGCGTGAAGCATCTGCTGGATAGGAGAGCTGCCATGGACGATTCGGGCCTACTTGCCACCACCACCGTCACGCCCACCGCAACGCGGCCTTTGCTGGGTCAGACCATTTTGGTTGTTGAAGACAGCTGCTACGCTTGCGACGCGATCCGCCTGATGTGCCTGCACAGCGGTGCACGCATTCGCCGCGCGGATTGTTTGAAATCGGCCCGACGACACCTTCAGATCTATCGCCCCTCGGTCATACTTATCGATATGGGCCTTCCAGATGGGTGCGGGGCCGACCTGATTTCTGAGCTGGCCGAAGCAACACCCCGTATCGGTGTCATTATGGGCCTGTCAGGCGACGATACCTACGAAAATCGCGCGCGGGCCGCCGGAGCAGACGGATTTTTGTCCAAGCCAATCAAATCAATGTCTTATTTTCAGAAATCCATTCTGGAACGCCTACCCGAAGACCGGCGGCCAAGCGGCTTACATGCGATCCGGGATGAGGTTATCGAACCTGATCCAATGGCCTATCAGGACGACATGGCCCATATCGCCGATGTTCTGACAGGACCCAACGACCATCACACCCTGGGTTATGCCGCCCAATTCCTGCAGGGCGTCGCACGGGAAGCCGGGGATAACCCTCTGGCAGAAGCTGCGCGTAAACTTGCTTGGTCCCGCGCAAACGGCGCGCCCTTTACCGTGCACGCGGCGCAAGTCGCTGGGATGGTTCAGTCTCGCCTGGAACAGCGAGAGGCGATCTGAAAATGGTGACGGCCTACTTCATAACCGCAACGCTCGTGTGCCTTTGGGCATATCTTCAGACACGTCATGCTGCCCGCAGTATTCGGGTCAACCGAGATCATCTGGAAAACCCACTGGACTAACAGACGGAACGTTTCCAATCGCCAAACGAAAACCGCCCGCTTGATGCGGGCGATTTTTCTTAGTCCTGAGGGATAATGCGTAGACCAAGCTCCATCAACTGATCAGAAGTAGGATCAGAGGGCGCATCCATCATCAGATCTTCGGCACGCTGGTTCATCGGGAACATCATGACTTCGCGGATATTGGCTTCGTCCGCCAACAGCATGACAATCCGGTCGATGCCTGCAGCACAGCCACCGTGCGGCGGTGCGCCGTAGTGGAAAGCGTTGAACAGAGCGCCGAAGCGGGACTTGACCTCATCCTCGCCGTACCCCGCCAGTTCAAAGGCTTTCAGCATGATTTCAGGCTTGTGGTTCCGGATCGCGCCGGACACCAGCTCGTACCCGTTACAGGCCAGATCGTACTGGTATCCGCGCACGTCCAGAGGATCACCATTCAGCGCATCCATGCCACCCTGCGGCATCGAGAACGGGTTATGTTCAAAATCGATCGCGCCTGTTTCTTCGTCTTGCTCATAGATCGGGAAATCCACGACCCAGGCAAAAGCAAAGCGGTCTTTCTCGGTCAGGTTCAGCTCTTCACCGATCACATCGCGCGCTTTGCCAGCGACCTTTTCGAAGGCTTTCGGCTTGCCACCCAGGAAGAACGCGGCATCGCCCACGCCTAAACCCAGTTGCTGACGGATCGCTTCTGTACGCTCGGGGCCGATGTTCTTGGCCAGAGGACCAGCGGCTTCCATGCCTTCGCCCTGATCGCGCCAGAAGATATAACCCATCCCCGGCAGACCCTCTTTCTGGGCAAACGCGTTCATGCGGTCACAGAACTTGCGGCTGCCGCCGGTCGGTGCAGGGATGGCGCGGATTTCGGTGCCGTCCTGCTCCAACAGCTTAGCGAAAATCGCAAAGCCAGACCCGCGGAAGTGGTCAGAGACCACTTGCATTTTGATAGGGTTCCGCAGGTCGGGCTTGTCGGTGCCATACCACAGCGCTGCGTCCTTGTAAGATATCTGCGGCCACTCCTGATCGACTTTGCGGCCGCCTCCGAACTCTTCAAACACGCCGGTCAGAACGGGCTGTATCGTGTCGAACACATCCTGCTGCTCGACAAAGGACATCTCAAGGTCAAGCTGGTAGAAATCGGTGGGTGAGCGGTCTGCGCGCGGGTCTTCGTCACGGAAGCAGGGCGCGATCTGGAAATACTTGTCGAAACCCGACACCATGATCAGCTGTTTGAACTGCTGCGGGGCCTGCGGCAGGGCGTAGAATTTACCGGGATGCAGACGCGACGGTACCAGAAAGTCACGCGCGCCTTCGGGAGATGAGGCCGTGATGATCGGCGTCTGATATTCGCGGAAGCCTTGATCCCACATGCGTTTACGCATGGATGCAACAACGTCCGACCGCAGAGTCATGTTCTGCTGCATCGCTTCGCGGCGCAGGTCCAGATAGCGATAGCGCAGGCGCGTTTCCTCGGGGTATTCCTGATCGCCAAACACCATCAGCGGCAGTTCGTCGGCCGCACCCAGAACCTCTAGCTCTCGCACGTAAACCTCGATCTCACCGGTCGGCAGTTTCGGGTTCACCAATTCGACATCGCGCGCCTTGACGGTGCCATCAATGCGAATACACCACTCGGACCGGACCTTCTCCAGCTCGGCAAAGGCCGCGCTGTCGCCGTCGCACAGAACCTGAGTTACCCCGAAATGGTCGCGCAGGTCGATGAACAGCACGCCGCCGTGATCTCGAACCCGATGCACCCATCCGGACAGGCGGACAGTTTCACCGACATTTGCGGCGGTCAGAGCGGCGCAGGTGTGGCTGCGATAGGCGTGCATGGATCATATCCCTTCGGGCGCAGAATTCGTCGCGCCGATACACCCTGTCAGGCCCGGAAAGTCAAGGCGGGTCGCCTCGTCAAAACGGCCTTTGCACGTTGCCCGAGTAGAAATAGACACCCAGCCCAACCGCAAAGATGATATTGCCCGCAATCGCGTGCAGCAGAACTGCGTAGAAGAATGAGCCGCGCTGCCGGTAAGCCCATGTAAACAGAAGCCCGCCCGCTAAGGTCATGAAGGCAACAATCCAGCTCCAATACATAAGATGCGCGAACGAGAATATCGCCGCATTCAGCAGATAGGCCGCACGCCCCTTTGGCAGGATCGCGTGGTACCGGCGAAAGAACAGAGGGCGGAACAACAGCTCTTGCGGCAAAGCCGACAAAAGCGGATAGCCAACCCAGATGAAGGCCAGCATATCAGGCCGATGGATTGCCAAGAAAAACGCGGTGTCCGGGCGCGTCATCTGGATTAGCCCTACGCAGAAAACCGTCACTACTACGGTGAACAGCAACACCTCGCGCAAAGACCAATTGGCCCATTCATAACGCAGTTCGGCCCAGTGAAAGCCAGGTGTCTGATGCAGCAAAACGATGCCCAGCCCGGTCAGCGCGAACAGCGCCGGAAACATCCAGTTAGGCGGAAAGAGTACGGCAATCAACAGTGGCAGTCCGATATAGAAAAGGCCAAATTCCAGCCTCAGCCGCGGCAGCGCAACCGGCGGTCCGATCATCGTGCTGTCTTTAGTCACGTGTCTATCAGCTCCACCCGGATCAGCCCGCGCAATGAATTGCCTACATAAACAGTTTGCGCGTTTTTCAGGTCGGTCAAGGTCAGCACGGCCTCGGTCACTGTTTCTTTATCCAGCAGTTCTTCGCGCAAAATGCCCGGCAACAGCCCGCAGGACAGCGTAGGTGTCTGGAACCGACCATCGGGCATCTTGGCAAACAGGTTCGTGATCGTCCCCTCGCACAGCTCGCCTAGTTCGTTCAGGAACAGCAACTCATCTATACCTGCCGGCAGAGCCGCCCGTGCCGAGTCGTAAAGCGCACGGTGGGTGGTCTTGTGCCGCAACCAAAGGTCGTTGGACGCCAAACGGTTCTCGGATACGGCCACGCGCCAAACCGGTGGATTCTCAGCCAAGGCACCAATGGTCAAGTCAAACGCACCAGCAGAGTCCAGCGTCAATCGGCAGCGCAGCGCGGTTTCGCCTTTTGCGGCGGTCAGCGCGGCTACGGCTTCTTCCAAGTCAAAAGGAAACCCAAAGACCCGTGCCGTGCGGGCCATACGAGCCAGATGGCGGCCCTGCCGCACGAATCCCTCGTCTGGCCGGAAGGCCAGGGTTTCGATCAGGCGGAAATCAGGCTCATTTGCCGGGCAAAGCGGGCTTTCCATAGCGCCTCCTCGTATTCTGAAGGGGCAGTACTGTCCCAAACGAGGCCACCACCCACATTCAGCGTGGCGCGATCATCCTCAAGCATCAGGGTGCGGATGGCCACGTTGAACTCGGACCGGCCATCCGGCGCGGCCCATCCAATGGTGCCACAATAGATGTCTCGCGGCCAGGGTTCCAGCTCGGCCAGAATTTCCATCGCGCGTATCTTGGGGGCGCCTGTAATCGATCCGCACGGGAACAACGCTGTCAGAATCTCACCCAGCCCCACGTATTTGTGCAACTGAGCACGCACCAGAGAGACCATCTGGTGCACAGTGGCGTAGGTCTCGACCTTGAACAGCTCGGGCACATGCACCGATCCGGGAAGCGCCACGCGGCTGATATCGTTGCGCAGCAGATCAACGATCATCAGATTCTCGGCACGGTTCTTTTCATCCGAGGTCAGAAAGGCCCGACGCAGTGCGTCTTCTTCCAGGTCATCGCTGCGCGGCTGTGTGCCCTTCATCGGACGGGTTTCAATCTTGCCACCTTCGTCCGTGCGGAAGAACAGTTCGGGCGACCGGCTGAGCAGATCCGGCAACCCGTCCTGCTGCACCAGCGCGCCATGCCCCACCGGTTGCCCGGCGACCAGCGCCGCATAAAGCGATTCACTTTCGCCTGAAACCGTCAGGTCAATGGGAAAGGTCAGGTTGGCCTGATAGATATCGCCTGCGCCGATAGCATCGTGCACGGCGCGGAATGCCTGAGTATAGCGCGCCTCATCCCAGCGCGGTTGAAAGTCGCTGACCTCGCCGCTGGACATTGGCAACGCTGCGCGATCCGGCGCGTCGTACACCCCAAAGCACAGCAAAGGCAGACGGCGGTCCTTGGGCAACAGGTTCAGCAGCCGGGGTTCCAACGCGTAACCAAGCTCATAGCTCGCATAGCCCGCCACCCAGGCACCGTTCACGCGCGCCTCATCCAGCGCCGCCAGAGCCTGGGGCACCTCTTCCGCCACATCCGCGCGGATGATCTGAGACGGGCGCTGAAACCGGGTGCCACGCCCGGCCGGTCCCTGATCGAAACGAATACGCACTTGCATCCTCAATTGCCGTAAGGGGCCGTATAGAGGATACTCCGCCAAGTGAAAGAGGGGAAAGCGGCAATTTCGCCCCTGTTTCCGATACCCCTTGAACCTTTTTGCGCGGTCCCTATAACGCAGGACAATTTGGGCACTGGGGCGGTGCCCTGACTCGCGGACAATCGAAGGAACAAGGCCAATGCCGAGAAGAACCGACATCCAGTCGATCATGATCATCGGGGCGGGCCCCATTGTTATCGGCCAGGCCTGCGAATTCGACTACTCCGGCGCTCAGGCGTGTAAAGCCCTGCGCGAGGAAGGCTACCGGGTCATTCTGGTGAATTCGAACCCTGCGACGATCATGACCGATCCCGGTCTGGCAGATGCCACCTATATCGAACCGATCACCCCCGAAGTTGTCGCTAAGATCATCGAAAAGGAACGCCCTGATGCTCTGCTGCCCACCATGGGTGGTCAGACCGGCCTGAACACATCGCTCGCACTGGAAGAGATGGGTGTGCTGGACAAGTTTGGTGTCGAGATGATCGGCGCCAAGCGTGACGCCATCGAAATGGCCGAAGACCGCAAACTGTTCCGCGAGGCAATGGACCGGCTGGGTCTTGAGAACCCCAAAGCGACGATCGTGACCGCACCTAAGAAAGAAGACGGTTCTGCCGATCTGGAGGCAGGTGTGCAAATGGCGCTGGACGAGCTGGAAGAGATCGGCTTGCCCGCGATCATCCGCCCTGCCTTTACCTTGGGCGGCACAGGTGGCGGTGTGGCCTATAACCGCGAGGATTACATCCATTTCTGCCGTTCGGGCATGGACGCCTCGCCGGTGAACCAAATTCTTGTCGATGAAAGCCTACTGGGCTGGAAAGAGTATGAGATGGAGGTGGTGCGCGACACCGCTGACAACGCCATCATCGTTTGCTCCATCGAAAACGTCGATCCGATGGGTGTGCATACCGGTGACTCGATCACCGTGGCCCCTGCCCTGACGCTGACCGACAAGGAATACCAGATCATGCGCAACGGCTCGATCGCCGTTCTGCGCGAGATTGGGGTCGAGACCGGCGGGTCGAACGTGCAATGGGCGATCAACCCTGATGACGGCCGCATGGTCGTAATCGAGATGAACCCGCGCGTGTCACGCTCTTCGGCGCTGGCGTCCAAGGCAACCGGTTTCCCGATTGCCAAGATCGCCGCGAAGCTGGCCGTCGGATATACTCTGGACGAGCTGGACAATGACATCACCAAGGTTACGCCAGCGTCGTTCGAGCCGACAATCGACTATGTCGTTACCAAGATCCCGAAATTCGCGTTCGAGAAGTTCCCGGGGTCCGAGCCCTATCTGACCACCGCGATGAAATCGGTCGGCGAAGCGATGTCCATCGGTCGCACCATCCACGAATCGATGCAAAAGGCGCTGGCTTCGATGGAATCAGGCCTGACAGGCTTTGACGAGATCGAAATCCCCGGCCTGAACGTGGGCGTGTGGGAGGAAGCCGACGACAAAGCCGCTGTGATCAAGGCGATCAGCCAGCAAACGCCAGACCGTCTGCGCACCATTGCACAAGCGATGCGTCATGGTCTGACTGACGACGAGATTTTCGGTGTGACCAAGTTCGACCCCTGGTTCTTGGCCCGCATCCGCGAGATCATTGACGCCGAGCGTCAGGTTCGCAGGGACGGCCTGCCCGTCACCGAAGACGGTATCCGCAAGCTGAAAATGCTGGGCTTCACCGATGCCCGTTTGGGCAATCTGACCGGCCGTGACGAAGACAACGTCCGCCGCGCCCGCCGCAATCTGGGCGTCAACGCCGTGTTCAAACGCATCGACACCTGCGCCGCCGAATTCGAAGCTCAGACGCCTTACATGTACTCGACCTATGAGGCCCCGATGATGGGCGAGGTCGAATGCGAAGCTCGCCCGAGCGACCGTAAAAAGGTCGTCATTCTCGGCGGCGGCCCGAACCGTATCGGTCAGGGTATCGAGTTCGATTATTGCTGTTGTCACGCCTGTTTCGCGCTGACCGAGGCGGGCTATGAAACCATCATGGTCAACTGCAACCCCGAGACGGTCTCGACCGACTATGACACCTCGGACCGTCTGTATTTCGAGCCTCTGACGTTTGAGCACGTCATGGAAATCCTGACCAAAGAGCAGGAAAACGGCACGCTGCACGGTGTGATCGTTCAGTTCGGTGGTCAAACCCCGCTAAAACTGGCGAACGCGCTTGAGGCTGAAGGTATTCCGATTCTTGGCACCACCCCGGACGCCATCGACCTGGCCGAAGACCGCGAACGGTTCCAGGCGCTGGTCAACGAACTGGGCCTGAAGCAGCCCAAGAACGGCATCGCGGCGACTGACGAACAAGCGCTCGATATCGCTGAAGAAATCGGCTTCCCACTGGTCATTCGCCCCTCTTACGTCTTGGGTGGCCGCGCGATGGAAATCGTCCGCGATATGGATCAGCTGAAACGGTACATCAACGAGGCCGTAGTGGTTTCGGGTGACAGCCCCGTTCTGCTCGACAGTTATCTGGCTGGCGCGGTGGAGCTGGATGTCGACGCGCTGTGCGACGGTACTGACGTCCACGTCGCCGGCATCATGCAGCACATCGAAGAGGCAGGCGTTCACTCGGGTGACTCCGCCTGTTCACTGCCGCCCTATTCGCTGTCCAAAGAGATTATCGACCAGATCAAGGATCAGGCGTTCAAGCTGGCCAAAGCGTTGAACGTTGTTGGTCTGATGAATGTGCAGTTCGCGATCAAAGACGATGAGATCTATCTGATCGAAGTGAACCCGCGCGCTTCACGCACCGTGCCATTTGTCGCCAAGGCGACCGACAGCGCGATTGCCTCGATCGCAGCGCGCGTTATGGCAGGTGAGAAACTGGCCAACTTCCCGATGCGCCCTGCCTACAAGGAAGGTCAGGACACCAAGATCGCCGACCAGATGACTCTGGCCGACCCGGATATGCCGTGGTTCTCGGTGAAAGAGGCTGTGATGCCCTTCGCTCGCTTCCCTGGCGTAGACACCATTTTGGGCCCGGAAATGCGTTCGACCGGTGAAGTCATGGGCTGGGACCGCGACTTCCCGCGCGCTTTCCTGAAGGCGCAGATGGGGGCCGGGATGGTGCTGCCGTCGTCGGGTCGCGCCTTCATTTCGATCAAGGACGCTGACAAAGGCAAAGCCATGCTGGAAGCGGCGCAGGTTCTGGTGGATCAGGGCTTTACCCTGGTGGCCACGCGTGGCACCCAAAGCTGGCTGGACGAGCAAGGCGTTGCCTGTGACGTTGTGAACAAGGTCTACGAAGGCCGCCCGGACGTTGTGGACATGCTGAAAGACGGTCAGGTGCAGTTGGTGATGAACACCACCGAAGGCGCGCAGGCGGTCGAAGACAGCAAGGCCATCCGGTCCATCGCGCTGTATGACAAGATCCCTTATTTCACCACCGCCGCCGGAGCGAACGCCGCTGCGCTTGCGATCAAGGCGCAGGCTGAAGGGGATGTAGAGGTAAAGTCGCTGCAGGGCTAAAACTGCCCTGCGCACCCAGCCCTCACACGTTCAAAAACTTCAGCGCGTCAGCTTCGATCGAGTTTGTGCGGTTAGTCCAGCCTTTGCCGAATTTCGGGAAATGGGGCAGGCTCTGATAGTAGTTCAGCCGCAGTTCGCTAAAGCGTCGAATGATATGGGCGGGATCCACGGCCTTGACTGCGGCAAGCGTTATTGGGCCAACTTGGCCATCCTGTGCCACACCTACGATTCGCTGCAAGAGTTTGCCGGATCGGCTTGTTCCCGCATTCACGCCGAAGTCGAACGCAACCAGATCAACGCCCGCCGGAAGATCGTCGCAACTGAGTGCGTTCCAGTAGTTTGCCCGGTATATTTGTTTGGCTTCTTCGACGCTGAGATCCTTTACGTCTTTCTTGGTAATCGGTGCCTTCCGCCAGGATTTCAAAGTATCGAAGGTAATGCCCAGGTTCGTGGCGCCGCCGGGGTCGTCCGGATCGTCGACATAGCCGCCTTCTTTGCTGAGGATGATATCCACGCAGCGGGGAAAATTGTTTTCATTGGCAAACTTCTTCTCTTCCTGCGGCGCAATCACGGTTGGAACTGCCGCGGGCTGATTTGACTTGACCGTATTGACCAGCATCCGGGTGCGCTGTTCTTCTGCTTCGAACTGCTGAGCCTGGGCCTTGAAGTTGTTGATGTCCTTCTGCTTGGACCCTTGCGACGACCCCAGCCAGAAACTGACAACCGTGGCAAAAGCAGCGGTGAGCGCGCCGATCACAATGTTGATTATCTGAAACAGGCGTTCCCCGAATGGGTTATCGGGCCCGCTACTGAACGCTGGCAGGTTCTTTCCCATCAGCAAAAGTCCAAGCACGACAAAGAAGCCCAGAATGATGACGATGGAAATTATGGGTTGCGCCCAGGCCAGCTTGCTTCCGGTTTCTGCAAGTTGGGCGAACCGCCCGCGCGCGTCCTGCGTATCTGCGATTTCCTCTTTGAACACGTTAAATTGCTGCTGCTGATCTTCTTTGTTTGCATCAAGCTTGGCTTGCATAACGCTCAGCGCATGAGTCTGGTTCTTCTCCAGTTGCGCAAGCTCGAAAGCGCGTTGCTCAGCTTCTTCTTTTGCCGCGATCTCGGCCAGCTTCATCCGCAGGTCTGCAGCGACTTGCGGATCCTTGGCCAGAATGTCCGCAACTTCTTCCGGGTCTTCTTTCTTGGTGGTTTCCTTGACTGCACTGATTACTGCGTCTGACACGGTATCAACTGACTGCCTGTGCTTCGCACTCAGCACAGATTTCAGGATTTCGGGCAGGATGTTGGACGCTAAAACGATTAAAGGGCTCATACCAAAACTTCCCCCAAAGTATGTGAATAAACTTATAAAAGGGAACTATAACACAACCGCGCGAAAAAGTCGCTTTCCAGCGCATGTTTACCCCGAATGCGCAGGTCCCAGACAATCTGCGGGGCTGGTCGCCTACCGGCTTCAAGTTGCAAACCCGCGTGGTTCAGGCGGCCTTGCCCAAAACCAACGTGTGGCTTTGGGCATGGACCAGATTATGCAGATTTAGGCCACGACGGTTTCCGATTTTGCCTCTTCCCGCTTAAAGAAAAGCAGGTAGAACACCGGCGCGGCGACCATGGTCAGGACGGTGGCAAAGGCCAAACCGCCCATGATCGTCACCGCCATCGACACAAAGAACGCATCCGTCAGCAGCGGCGCCATGCCCAGAATGGTGGTGACCGCCGCCAGCATCACGGGGCGCAAACGGGATACCGACGCATCAACGATAGACTCGCGTAGGGGTTTGCCCGTGGCGCGGACAAGGTCAATCTCTTCCACCAAAACAATGCCGTTCTTGATCAGCATGCCCGACAGGCTGAGCAGGCCAAGAAGTGCGGTAAACGTAAAGGGCAAGCCGGTTCCCAACAGGCCAATCACCACGCCATTCACCGACATCGGCACCAGCAGCCAGATGATGATCGGCTGGCGGATTGCGTTGAACAGCAGGACCGAGATCAGCACCATGATCAGCAGGCTCAGCGGCAATTGCTTGCCCAGGCTTTCCTGCGCATCGCGTGAGTTTTCAAACTCCCCGCCCCATTCCATCTTGTATCCGGGGGGCAGCTCGATAGCCTCGATGGCGTCGCGGATTTCGGCATGGACCTGCGCGGCCGTCAGGTCGGGTGGGATGTCCGCGCCGACTGTGATGGTCAGAACCCGGTCACGACGATGCACCAGTGTATTGAGCGATTTGTACTCGAAGCCGTCGACCATCTGTTCGATGGGCACAAACTTCTCGGACTGATCCGAATACACCACCTGATCGACGATTGAATAATCCCCATCCGCCGGTCGGCGCAGGATGATCGGGATCAAACGGTCTCGTTCACGCAACACACCACCCGTGATGCCGTCGGTCGAGAATTGCAGCGTGGCGGCGATATCTTCGCGCGTGACACCTGCGGTCTGCGCCCGTTCCGTGGCATAGATCGGCTGCACCGCCAACTCTTGTTCACGCCAGTCGTGGTGAACAAGCAGCGCGTTGGGCGACGCCGCTGCCATACGCTGAACCGCCTCGTCGGCAAGCTGACGCAAAACAACCGGGTCACTGCCCGAGAACCGGGCCTGAATAGGGTCTCCACCACCGGGGCCAAAGACCAGACGCTTTGTGCCGAACTCACCTTCGGGGAACTGAACAGACCCGAACGCTTCCAGATCCGCTTGCAATGCCGGGATGTCATTCAGGCTTTCGGTGCGAATGATCATATGCCCATAACTCGGGTTCGGTTTCTCCGCCGAATAGGTCAGCATGAAACGTGTGGCTCCCTGCCCAACGAAAGTTGTGACGGAAACCACGTCTTCGCGTTCAGCCAACCATTCTTCGAACACCGCCATATCCTTTGCCGTACGCGCAATCGGTGTGCCCTGAGGCAGCTTGTAATGGACAAAGAACAAAGGCGTGTTCGAGTTGGGAAAGAACTGCTGTTTCATCAGCCCAAACCCGGCGTAACACACCACCGTTACTCCAATGAGACCTGCGACAACCAGCCAGCGGAAGCGCAGCGCAAATCGTAGGATCGCGCCGTAGACGCGGAACAGAATGCCTCCGTAAGCATCAATTTCACCTTCTTTGCCTTGCTTGAAGAAGTAGTGCCCAAGCAAAGGTGTCACGGTGATAGCCAGTATCCAGCTAAGCAGCAGCGAAATGCCGATCACCGCAAACAGCGAGAACAGAAATTCACCCGTTGCATCCGGGCTGAGGCCGATCCCTGCAAAGGCCATGATACCGATTACGGTGGCCCCCAGCAGCGGGATCTGGGTTTTCGATGCAACATCTTCGGCAGCATCGCGCGAGGATTTACCGCGCAACATCGCGATTTGCATCCCTTCGGCCACCACGATGGCGTTGTCCACCAGCATCCCCATGGCGATTATCAAGGCCCCAAGCGAAATGCGCTCCATCTCGATCGAGAAAAGCGACATGAACAAGAGCGTACCCACCACGGTCAGTAAAAGGGTTGAGCCCACAACAATGGCCGCACGCCATCCCATGAAGATACCCAGCACGGCAACCACTATGGCCACCGACATGGCAAGGTTCACAAGGAAATCGTTCGAGGCCTGCTCGACCACAACGTGTTGCTGGTAGATCGGCAGGATATCGACACCGAAGGGGATATTGGTGTTCAGGTCGGCGAATTTGGCATCGACCCGCTTGCCAACTTCGACGATGTTTTCCGTTGAAAGCCCGGCGATGCCAAGGGTAAAGGCTTCGGTCCCGTTATAGCGGATCATGATATCGGGATCGTTTTGGCGGGCACGATACACGTCGGACATATCAAAGAGGTTGATCACCTGCCCCTGTGAGCCAACCGACAAACCGGCGATGGCCGACACGCTGTCGGACCCTTCAGCCGTCAAAATAGGTGTCCGACCGTTTTCCGAACGCAGGGAACCCGAAGAATTTACTGAATCCGCATTGGCAATGGCCTCGTTGATCGCTTGAAGCGGGACGTTCTGGTTTACCGAGATCGCCAGATCAGGTTCCACAAAAATCGCTTCGTTGGGCAGGCCCTGTACTTCAACATCCGCCACACCTTCCACGGCCAACAATTCTCGCCGCAGGAACGTGGCCAGATCATGCTTTTCGGCGTCCGAGAAGCCCTCTGCAGTGACGGCATAGAAAAGGCCAAAAACATCGCCAAATCCGTCATTTACAAAAGGCTGGCCAACGCCAGACGGCAAACTTCGGGCGGCGTCGCGCACTTTGGCCCGCAAGCGGGTCCAGATGTCTGGTAGTTCGGAGCCGTCATATGTTGACTTGATCTCAACCTCGATCAGCGATTGCCCGGGTTGGTTGACCGAGGTGATAACGTCCACTTCACCCATTTGCTGAATGGCGGATTCAAGCGGTTCCGAGACCTCCAGCGCCACCTGTTCCGCTGTGGCACCGGGGTATTGCGTGGCTATAACAGCGTTTTTGATCGTGAAGGCCGGGTCTTCCAACCGGCCCAGCGACAGAAAACCCCAAATGCCACCAAAGAGGGCTATGAGTATGATCAGCCATGTGTAAAGCGGCCGATCGATCGAGGCACGAGCGATGTTCATCTGTCAGCACCTCAGTTCGCGAAACCAGTGAACCGGCGCACGGCCTGACCGTCTGTCAGTACAGCGCCGCCAGCCACGACCACTTCGTCACCATCGGACAAGCCCGTTAGCACCCGAACGTCGCCGGTTTGCGTTGGCTCAATGGTCACAGGAACGCGACGAACGGTGCCTCCATCGGCACCGCCCGGGGAGAACACCATAACACTCAGTTCACCCGTAGCATCAGCGACTATTGCTGTCGCGGGCACGATGATGCCTGTACGTTCGTCCTGAACCTGTACGTTCACTGTGACCGACGAGCCGGGGAGAATTTGCAGCCCCTCGGGCGGGGTCAAACCAAACTGGATGCGGAAGGTTTGTCCAACGCTTGAGGTTTCAGCGTCGAATTCACGAATTTCCAGTGGGAAAACCTCGTCACTAACAGGGAATCTGGCGGTGATCGTGATATCGTCGTTCTGGCCTGAGCGCTGGAATAGAATTTCAGGAACATCCACCTCGATCCGTAGTTCGGACATGTCATGGATACGGACAATGGGGGTGCCTGCAGAGACGGTGGTGTAAGCCTCGACCGCACGGCTTGAAACCAGCGCGTCAAAGGGCGCGGTTAGTGTCGCGTGCTCAAGATCGTATTCCGCGTCGCGCAAAGTGATTGCGGCTAGTTGCGCTTCGGTTTCGGCGTCATCCACAGTCACTTGGCTGGCGGTTGTCCCCCGAAGGCGCGACAGGCGCGCGACGGTGCGGTCGGCCTGTTCCTTTTGCAGCCGGGCCCGGTTGAGGCGCAGCTCAAATGGCTCCTGATCCAGTCGCGCGATCAGGCCATCCTTGGGGATCACAAAACCTTCGTTGATGGGCATCTCGACGATCTGGCCTGCCACCTGAAAGGCCAGATCAACAGTCTGACGCGCAGCGACGCGGCCAAAGAATTGGCGGGTGAACCCAGGAGCCGTTTCGCGCACCTCAATAAGTTTCACCGGTTTCGGGGTGTCTTGAGCTGCAATGGGGCTTGCCAGAACGGCCAGTGCAAGGCCGATAGAGTTCAGGAGTTTCATTTCTTCAATCCCTCGGGAATTCCCGTTTTCAACACGTTGTCACGGATTTTGCGCGCCAGTCGCGCGAATTCGGCTGTTTCTTCTTTGTCCAGACCAGAGGCTCTGTGAAAAAGATCTCCGGCCTCGGCCACCAGCATGTTGCGAGCCTCTTCACCTTGCTCGGTCAACACCAGCAACCACGCCCGGCGGTCTTCGGGGTCACGTTTGCGCGTCAGATAACCTGCTTTTTCAAGGGAATCCGCAGTGGCCGTGATCGTTGACGGCACACTCAGCATGTCTGCGGCCAGCACCCCCATGCGCTTTGGCTGATCCAGCTTGATCAGCATGTGGCATTCGGGATGGCTTAGGTCCGTTTCGATACAGTCAAGTGTCTCTTCCAGTTTCCAATACAAAGCATACACCCCCATGATCGCCTGGATCTCGGGGCTGAGACGGCCAAGTCTGGTGCTGATATCGTCTGTCATTAGGAATCTCCGCGCGCGTTACGGGGCGATATACTTCGATTTATGAACTATTCAAGATATGAAGCGGATCTTCCCCGTGCATTCCCTTGGGTCAACATACCTTGATCAAATGACACCATGACTGCATTTTGGGCAAATCCGAAACATTCAGGGCCCGCCATGTATACCCCCGCCATCACCGGTACCGGTGTCTTCACGCCAGAAAACATCATCACCAACGCCGAGCTTGTCGAAGCATTCAACGCTTATGCCGACAAACAGAACGCGAAGAACGCCGAGGCCATAGCAGCAGGTCACATCGAGCCGATACAGCATTCGTCTGAGGAGTTCATCGTAAAGGCCTCGGGGATCGAGAACCGCTATGTGATGGACAAGGCCGGGGTGTTGGACCCCGATATAATGCACCCGTCGCTGCGTCAGCGCAGTGATGACGAGCCTGGGATCATGACCGAGATGGCGATCGATGCCTGCAACAAGGCGCTGGCGCAGGCGGGGCGCACGGCGGCGGATGTTGATCTGGTGATCTGCGCGGCTTCGAACCATGAGCGTGCCTATCCTGCGATTGCAATCGAGATACAGCAAGAGATGGGCATCGACGGATTTGGCTTTGACATGAACGTTGCCTGCTCCTCGGCCACTTTTGGCATACAGGCGGCGGCGGACATGGTGAGGTCTGGATCGGTGCGAGCGGCGCTGGTGGTCAACCCCGAGATCTGCTCGGGTCATCTGGAATGGAGGGACCGCGATTGCCACTTCATCTTTGGCGACGTGGCGACGGCAACCCTGATCGAGCGGATCGAAGAGGCGCAAGGCCCACATTTCGAAATCCTCTCGACCCGTTGCGCCACAACGTTTTCCAATAATATCCGCAACAACAACGGCTTCCTGCGCCGCTCACGCCCGGATGGTCTGATCGACCGGCGCGACATGCAATTCATGCAGAACGGGCGAAAAGTGTTCAAAGAAGTTCTGCCAATGGTCAGCAAGCACATCAGTGACCACATGGAAGCGGAAGGGATCGAAAACACCGACCTGAAACGCCTTTGGTTGCATCAGGCCAACAAGACCATGAACGATTTCATTGGCAAGAAGGTTTTGGGCCGCACGCCCGAGGCCGGTGAGCAACCGAATATCCTTCAGGATTACGCCAACACCTCATCCGCCGGCTCTATCATCGCGTTCTCAAAATATTCCGATGACCTGCAAGAAGGTGACCTTGGTCTGATCTGTTCTTTTGGAGCCGGGTATTCGGTTGGATCGGTCATCGTGAAGCGCCACGCCTGACCAGCACCTATTTTTCGGCAGTTACTTTGAAAATTCGGAACGCGTCGCTGGGCGCGCCCGGAATGCTGCTGAGGTAGTTCGGGACCTCGCCTTCAACCAGCCTGGTTTGCAAACCCTTGCCGCCCGACGCCCAGGCCCAGAACTCAGCCCGGGGCGCGGAAGCACAAAGCATAATGTAGTCGACGCCCAGCGCGTCCAATCGCGACGCGATTTCATACGCATCGGATCGGAACAGGTCGATCTGCGCCAGAATCCCTGCGTGATTCCGGTGATAATTTCCGCCCAGAACCGAATGATCCGTGTAGCGCAGAACATGCGCAGCAAAGTCGAAATCAACAAGAATCATGCCACTGGGCAGATCTTGCAGGGCGGCGTAGGCTTGCGGTGCGCGACAAGACGCACCTGTATCAGATGTGTCCTGCCCTACGGCTGCGGCCGTGGCCGAATAAGCGGGCCCGGAAAGCGACCCGATCTGCCTTTCCAGACTGATACCCGCCTTGGGTGAGGCACAGATTACAAATGCCACCATTGCCAACCCTGTGATCACTCGGCGATCCTGAGCATAAGAACAATAAAGCACGCGAAGAATCTGCGCCTGAACCGCCACAAGCGAAACACTGAGGAAGGTCATCATTCGTGTCTGATAAAGGAAGACGAAGAACCCGGCCGCAATCAAAACCAGAAACAAGGTATAGTCCAACCCAGCACGTGATTTGACGGCGAAAGCAAGTGCTGCACCCATCGTAAGCATAGACATGGCCATCAGAGCCAGGGCTTCACCCCTGTGCCGCTCTAACACAACCGAGATATTCTGGGCTTCGGCCACCTGGCTCAGCCAGTAGTCCCGCATGTCCTGAGGCAACGCGTCAATTGGATTGCTGAGGCAATGGGGCGCAAAGGCAAAGGCAACGGCCAGCGTCATGATGCCAACACCAAGACAGGCCCCGAACCGGCCCGGCATTGACCAGCCAGAGCCGATCCAGGCCGCAGCCAAAAGCCCAAGAGCAGCAGCAGTTGCAGGTAAGGCCACACTGAGGGTCAGAGCGTCGCAGCTTGGGTAAAGAAACCCGTCGCGCCCGGTCGTCGCCAGGCTGGTCACCGCAAGAGTAAAGACCAAGGCAACACCGAAGCTTATGGTGCGGTGGCGCGCGGAAGCACCGTTGCAAATCCAGTCGATGGCGCAAAACACCGCGATCAGGGCGATCTGAAGAATCGACTCGGTTCCAACGGACACTGAAAGGGCTAGGCAGACACCCAGCATCCAGGCGGCGTAGCGCCTTTCTTTGCGTAAGACAAAAAACGCTGGTGCCGCAGCAAAGAGAAGAATTTGTAGGTTGTGGTGATCGAACGAGAAATAGTCGAACTTCCGCGAATGTTCGAGCGTCAGCACTCCGATAACCAAGGCCGAGATTGCGCCCTCGCGCCGCCCTAGCACTCCGCCAGTGACCGCGAAGGCCCACAGGGTCAGGGCAGCCAACGAGGCGGGCCAGACAAATGCCGTGATCTGCAAGGCGGTTTCAGCTGGCAGGACCGCACGAAGCGCGACGTATAGCCCGGCAATCGGGGCATCGACCAGGCGGGACCAATGCATCAAGGTACCCTCGTCGGGACCCAGGCGATGCTGATACGTGTCGAACCAGCCTTGTCCGGCCAGCAAATCTCGCACACCGACCAAGCGCATCACATCATCAGACCCTTCGTAATAGCCGCTGAGCGTCATCAGGATCATAAGAACCGCAAAGGCGCACAGAAAACCCCACCGAACCACCGGATCTGTGTGAATCCTGTAAAGCTGTTGCGAAATTTGCATGTTTTTGGATTCTCAACAGTTTCGTCAGCGTCGTGTACCTATCGCAAGGACGTGACTCAATTGAGGCAGGCAGCGCGAACTGGGGCCATACTCTGACCGCTTATGTATAGCGTGCCATACGAACCACGCGACCGGCGGAAACAAGCCGGGATTGGCCGTGACGACAGCGGAAAAGTGACTTAACTGACGCTTTCTTCTTCCAGGTGAAGCTTCATCTCGATCAGGACCTGTTGCAACAAACTGGTTTCTTTCAACAGCCGCTTGGCCTCGTTCACGGTAATGATTCCGTCTTCTATGGCCGCCTGATATTCAGTCATCAGCATCGCAAACCGCTGGCTGAGCGCGATCACGTCCGAGTTTACACCACCAGTGCGCGGTTCTTCCGAATTGCGGTCGGTATAAGACAAGGTGATGTTCTTCAGATCCGCCAAGGCCGACGTGACATGCGGATAAGTTGCCGCGTTTTCAAGACGGGCTACGGCGTCCACAGGCATGAACCTGTCTGCGTGTTCGGCATTGTCGGAATAGTACCGGCCCAATGTGGCTTTGGATTTCCTGGTAATTTCACATGCGGCTTCGATTCCGACGTCTTTGACCAATGCTTCTGTATGCTTTTTCAGATAGGCCCCAATATCTGCCATTGTTTTACCTTTGTTACCTGCAATCGCCTGCCCGGTGTCCAAACGGGGGAAAGCGCCGGGAAATTTCCCATAACAGATTCATAATTGAAATGTCATACATTGGCTATCCCTCAGATATGCGAGGGATTTCGTGAGTGAGTGGCGGCAGTTCATGCCGGTAATGAGTGATTGCGAGGTGGTATTGTTTGGGCCTCGCTCCGTTTTGGCCACATGTTGGCCGACGGCGTCGCTGTTGCAGATGTGGGGGTTCCATCCCCTAGAGCGTAGCTCGGCCCCTGCAAAAGCAACGGCGACGTCGCTTCCGTAAAAAGCGATTGCCGTCTTGTTCATGCTCTCCAAGCGTTTTAGACCCCGGTCATGGCAAAGCTGTATTTCAACTATTCGACCATGAACGCGGGTAAATCGACCGTGTTGTTACAAGCCTCGCACAACTATCGCGAGCGCGGGATGCAGACCTATCTGATGACCGCTGCCATTGATGGGCGCGCAGGTGCCGGACGGATTGCATCGCGCATAGGTATTTCTGAACAGGCTGATATGTTCCGGCCCGATGACGATGTGTTTGCCATGATCGAAAACCGCCTGAACCAGGGTCGGGTTGCTTGCGTTTTCATCGACGAAGCTCAGTTTCTGTCAGATGATCAGGTCTGGCAATTGGCGCGTGCCGTGGATGATCTGGATGTACCGGTATTGGCCTACGGGCTGCGGGTGGATTTTCGTGGCAAACTTTTTCCCGGATCTGCCGCTCTGCTGGCCCTAGCCGACGAAATGCGCGAGGTGCGCACCATCTGCAAATGCGGCCGCAAAGCCACAATGGTGATTCGTCAGGACGAAAACGGCAATGCCATTACCGAAGGTGCCCAGGTGCAGATCGGCGGAAACGAAACCTATGTCTCGCTCTGCCGTAAGCATTGGCGCGAGGCCGTGGGCGACTAAACCGGGTTGGGCAGCGCCCTACCCGCCACATGAGCCACCACGTTATCAAGCGCCATATGGCCCATGCTGCTGCGCACTTCTTCGGTTGCTGTGCCGAGATGAGGCAGCAAGGTGACATTCTCCATATTGCAGAGGGCCTGAGGTACTTTGGGTTCGAACTCGTAAACGTCCAGCCCGGCTCCTGCGATCTGACCTGATTGAAGCGCCGAGATCAGGGCCGCTTCGTCCACGACCTCGCCCCGCGCAATGTTGACCAGAATGGCCGAAGAATTCACCGCCTCAAGAACCTGCGCGTTGATAAGATGTCGGGTTTCGGCGCCGCCGGGTACCGCGAGCACAAGGAAATCGACCGAAGCAGCCAGTTTGTGCAGATCAGGTGTGAACTCTGCTGGGAAATCCAGATCTTTGACGTTGCGGGACTGATAGGCCACCTGCATGCCAAAGCCGAAATGACAACGACGCGCGATGGCTTGCCCGATGCGGCCCATACCAACGATTCCAACGCGCTTACCTGTCACGTGATGCCCAAGCATCTGCGTCGGGTGCCAACCCTGCCACTGGCCCGATCGGACCAACCGCTCGCCTTCGCCTGCGCGACGCGCCGTGGTCAGCAGCAGGGTCATAGCGATATCTGCGGTTGCATCGGTGACCGCGCCAGGCGTGTTGGTCACCTCAATCCCTGCCGCGCGCGCGGCCTCGACGTCGATATGATTGTAACCAACGCCGAAATTGGCCAGTAGCTTGCAGCGCACTGTACCGGCACCTGCAAAAACCTGCGCCGAGAACAAATCGCCCAGTGTTGGCACAACAACGTCAAATTCCGTCAAAGCAGACGACATTTCCCGCCGCGACATGGGCAGAGTGTTTTCACGTATCTCCACGTCGAACTCGGTACGGGCGCGGGCCTCGACCGCCGGTGTCATTGGGCGCGTGATCAGCAGCTTCATCAGTGCATCCGTCCGCCAGTTAGAACTTTGCCATCCGGTCCGATCAGAACGATCTCGCCGTTTTCATCAGGCAGGCCCAGCACCAGAACTTCAGACATGAACTTGCCGATCTGGCGCGGCGGGAAATTGACAACCGCCATGACCTGCTTGCCCACCAGAGCCGACGGATCATAATGCGCCGTGATCTGAGCCGAGGTTTTGCGCTCGCCGATTTCCTCACCGAAGTCGATCCACATCTTGATCGCGGGCTTGCGGGCCTCAGGATACGGCTCTGCGCGGATCACCTCGCCCACACGGATGTCGACCTTGAGAAAGTCGTCGAAAGAAATCTCACTCACGTGACAGCTCCTTGGATCGGTCGGTTGCCGCCTTTACGGCGCGGTGCAGCAGATCGGGAAAGCCCTGCTCATCATGCATCAAAACTTCAAGCGCGGCCTGCGTGGTACCGTTTGGAGAGGTCACATTGATGCGCAGTTGCGTTGGGTCATCCTCGGCGACCTTGGCCAATGCACCGGCCCCCGCCACCGTGGACTTTGCCAGTTTCATCGCCAGTTCCGCAGGCAAGCCCTGCGCCTGTCCGGCGGCGGCTAGCGTTTCAATCAGGTGGAAAACATAGGCCGGACCAGAGCCGCTGAGTCCGGTCACGGCGTCCATCTGCGCCTCATCCTCAAGACGCACGGTCTCGCCCACTGCCGACAGCAGGTTTTCGGCCAATGTCAGATCATCACCCGAAGCGTGGTTGTTGCCGATCAGTGCCGTAATACCCTGGCGGATCGCCGCAGGCGTGTTGGGCATCGCGCGAATGATGGGCGTGTCGCTGCCCAGAACGGATTCAAATGTGGCAATCGATGTGCCTGCGGCTACCGAAACAAACAGGCTTTTACCACCGCCCAGCGCCTGAATGGCTGGCAAAGCTTCACCCATCATTTGGGGTTTAACGGCGACAAGTACCACGGCGGGCGCTTCGGGCAGTGGGGTGTTGATGTTGACGCCTTGCGTTTTCAACCAGTCGGACGGGTACGGATCGATCACCCAAACGGACGCTGGCGGAAGGCCGTGTTCCAGCCATCCCGCCAGCATTGCGGACCCCATCTTTCCGCACCCCAGAAGCACAAGCCCCTGTTCGGCCACACGCGTCATGTCCATTTGCCCCTCCCGCGTTACATATCGGTTTGGGGCAAAGCTTTACGCCCGGCCGTAGGCCTCTGCAATGGCCACTTGCATGGCTTCTTCTGGCTCTCGATTACCCCAGGTCACCAGTTGGATCGCGGGGTAATACCGCTCGGCGCTCATCACGGCGGCGGTGATCATCGTGTTGATCTGATCCGCACTGGCTGTCTGTCCCCCTGCAAGGACCAGCCCATAGCGGTAGACCATCAGCTTCTGGTTTGCCCAATAGGTGAAGGCACCTGCCCAGCATTGGTCATTCATCTTGTTCAGCAGCTCATAAAGCTGCATTTCACGCTCTGCCGGGGGCTCCATCTCAAAAGAGCACACCATGCGCAGCGTTTCGTCATAGTTGGACCAGGCCAGAGTGATCGAATAGGTCCGCCACTGTCCTTCGACAGCCATGGCGATCTGATCGTCCCCTATACGATCAAAATCCCAGTCATGGTGTTCCGCCAGGTGTTCAACAATGTCGATCGGATGAATGTCTTCTTCGAGATACTGCTCGGAAAGGGCCATAATGCCACCTCACTAATCTCTAGCAATTTGGGGCTGGCAGCGCCCCAGCGCTAGTTGCCTGCTCTACAAGCCGGGCTTCCTCCGTGGGCCTGTACTAAACATGGTGCGATGTGGCGTGAGTTCTGGCAACCCTATTTCTTGGGGATAACAGCAATAAGTTGTGGACAGTCGGCAACGGCGATCAAAATATTGGCGCTCGCACCAGCTTTGTCTTGATTAAATTCTGCGATGCGTCAAAATACACATCACCGCACAATCCGGGCTGGATTGCGCGAAGTTAAAGCTTGTCCAACAACTTTGAAAACAGCAAACGCCGGGGCGTTATTTGTCCAGTTTCGCCTCAAGCGCTGCGATGCGGGCCTCAAGCGCTGCGTTTTCTTCGCGCGCTTTCTGGGCCATGGCGCGGACAGCGTCGAATTCTTCGCGGGTGACGAAATCGCGGTCGGCCAGCCAGCGGTCGATCATCGACTTCATCGCGTTCTCGGCCTCTTCCCGCGCGCCTTGCGCCACGCCCATGGCGTTGGTCATCAGTTGGGACACGTCGTCCAGGATCTTGTTGCGGGTCTGCATGTGTACACTCCGGTCTCACGGTTTATCTGTATATGGGCAAAGAATGGCGCAGGCTCAAGGTTGACTTGCCCTGCAAACCCCGGGCAATGAGACGCACATGCAGGCTGTTCTGAATTTCCCCGATCTGTCGCCCGAATTGTTCTCGATCTCACTGTTCGGGATGGAGTTCGCGTTAAGGTGGTATGCGCTGGCCTATATTGCCGGAATTCTGATCGCCTGGCGACTTGCCGTTGTGGCGCTGCGGCGCCCGGCCCTGTGGCCCGCGGATACTCCTCCGATGAAACCGGATCAGCTGGAGGATCTGGTCACCTGGATCATTCTGGGCGTGATACTGGGTGGGAGGCTAGGCTTTGTCCTGTTTTATCAGCCTGCCTATTACTTATCGAACCCGTTAGAGATTCTGAAAGTCTGGCAAGGCGGCATGGCCTTTCATGGCGGCCTGCTGGGCGTCATCCTCGCGTCTTATCAATTTGCCCGCCGACATCAGATCCCCGCCCTGTCGCTGGGTGATCTGGTCGCCTACACCGTTCCGCCCGGCCTGTTGCTGGGGCGAATCGCCAATTTCGTCAATGCGGAACTGTGGGGCCGCCAAAGTGAGCTGCCTTGGGCCGTGATCTTCCCCGGATTCGCCGCGCAGGACTGCCCCGGCGTGGTTGCGGGAATGTGCGCAAGGCACCCGTCGCAGCTGTATGAAGCCGCGCTTGAGGGTGTGTTGTTGGGCGCATTGCTGCTGTGGCTGGTCTATCGCAGAGGGGCCTTTAAAAAACCGGGCATGATCATGGGCCTGTTTCTGGCCGGGTATGGCGCGTCCCGCTTTATTGTCGAGTTTTTTCGCCAACCGGATGCTCAGTTCGTGTCACCCGGCAACCCGTTGGGACTGGCTTGGCATGTGGGCGGCAATGGCCTGACTATGGGTCAAATCCTCTCACTGCCGATGATCGCGATTGGCCTTTGGCTTGCCCTACGCGCGCGGCGAGCGGCATGAGCCTGACCGATCACCTGATCACCCGCATCCAGCAGGATGGACCAATGAGCGTGGCAGATTATATGGCCGAGTGCCTTCTGCACCCCACGCTGGGCTATTACACAACGCGCGATCCGTTCGGGACCAAGGGGGATTTCACCACCGCGCCGGAAATCAGTCAGATGTTCGGGGAACTGATCGGCCTGTCCCTGGCGCAGTGCTGGATGGATCAAGGGCGACCAGCGCCTTTCACCCTGTGCGAGCTTGGGCCAGGGCGCGGCACATTGATGGCCGATGTTCTACGCGCAACGCGGTCTGTGTCCGGGTTCCACGACGCCGCACAGATCGTGCTGGTCGAAGCTTCACCCGTATTGAAAGAGATACAGGCAGAAACCCTGAAAGATCACCCGCCTCAATGGATCGACAGTGTCGCAGAGCTGTCAGAACAACCATTGCTGCTGGTGGCAAACGAATTCTTTGACGCTCTGCCCATTCGTCAGTTCCTGCGCGAAGGCGACGGATGGTGTGAACGTCTGGTAGGTGCGCGGGATGGCGCTTTGCTGTTTGGGCGGGGTCCGAACGGACCTCAAGTGGCGCTGAATGACAGACTCGCAGATACAAAAGAGGGTGATCTGGTCGAATTGTGTGCGGCAGCGATTCCGATTCTGACCGTGGTTGCTGGCCGGATCGCCAGCCATGGTGGTGCGGCTCTGATCGTCGATTATGGTGACTGGCATTCGCTGGGCGACACGTTGCAGGCCCTGCAAAACCACGAACGCGCCGACCCACTGGCGGCACCAGGCCTGGCTGATCTGACGGCACATGTGGATTTTGAACCTCTGGCCATTGCCACCCGCGCCTGTGGATGCCGCCACACGCGGTTGACCCCGCAAGGCGTGTTTTTGGAACGGTTGGGCATTACAGCCCGCGCGCAGGCGTTGGCAAAGGCGTTGAGCGAATCCGAGCTGAACTTGCTGATTGCCGCGCATCGCCGGTTGACGCATCCCGACGAAATGGGAAATCTGTTCAAAGTTATGGGCCTTTTCCCGGCCTATGCCGCCCCACCGCCAGGATTAGAACCATGACATTGGAAATTCTAACCTCAGACTTGCTGTCGCCTTTGCGCCACGGGTTCTTCACCCGTCGCGGCGGGGCCTCGTCCGGGATATTTGACGGGCTGAATTGCGGCTACGGCTCATCCGATCAATCCGAGGTCGTGGCGCTGAACCGCAAGCGGGTGGCTGACGCAATGGATGTCGCACCCGAAGCCATGATCGGGGTGCATCAGGTCCATTCGCCTGAGGTTCTGACCGTAGACGGCCCGATTACCGGCGACAGACCAAAAGCCGATGCCATCGTCACTGCAACCCCTGGTCTTGCCCTGACGATTCTGACGGCGGATTGTCAGCCCGTCTTGTTTGCCGACCCGGATGCGAATGTAATCGGTGCAGCCCATGCGGGCTGGCGCGGGGCGTTGGACGGTGTACTGGAGGCTACGTTGGCCGCCATGGAGGCTTTAGGGGCCAAACGCAACAACGTCAGAGCCGTGATCGGCCCGAGTATTTCACAACGCGCTTATGAAGTGGGCCCCGAGTTTCTGGACGCTTTCATAGCGGAATCCCCCAATAACGCCCGGTTCTTTGCCAATGGCCAGGATGACCGGCTGCAATTCGACTTGCCCGCCTTTGGCCTGAACCGGTTGCGGTCGGCTGGCGTTGGGCAGGCGGAGTGGACACGGCATTGCACATATTCGGACTCTGACCGGTTCTATTCCTATCGTCGCGCGACACATGCGAAAGAGGCCGATTACGGCCGGCTTATCTCGGTCATAAAACTGTGATTCAGCCCCAGATTTAGACGCCCCGCCTCTTTTCCGCCACATTTGTTGTGTTTACCGGACCCAAGAATCGTAACGAGTTTTGCCAGCCATCAGATGGCTATCTGACGCTCCTTTTTTGAGCGCTGGTGTGTTGAGTGAAAGGACTGTGCATCTTTATCTCTTGTCTGCAAAACATCCCGGATAAGCCTTATACCTGCCGCAAATCGGCGTCACAAAAGGTTCATGAAGGATGCGGGAATGACCTTCCCGAGCAATGCAGGACCAGAATTATGAAATCCAAATCCCGCTTTCTCAAAGCCATGGTCGCCGCCACTCGGGACCAGAAGCTGGAAATGCCATGGAAACGGGTATCAAGCCATTCTGCCAGAGTTGCCAGCCGCATTGTGGTTCGGCGCTGAAGCAGGATCACCCCAAGACCAAGCTGCGGGTCTGAAGACGGGGTAAGCGCGCAGCGGGCATGCTCCGGCCCGATGTTGCGTAAGTCGTAGGTAAAAATTTACGACTTTTTTCAGGAGTTTGTGTGTGTGCGGGCAATTTTCGCCCGTGAAGTACGAGTTTGTCTGGGGGGTCAATGTGTTGACCATTGGAACGCGAGATTTAGTCGCCATGCGGGGCCAGAACGGTCACCGTCCAACGGTCTTCCATTCGTTTCAAGACAAAGAACCTGTTCGTCAGGTGGGCCTGTACGGGGGTACGGCAGGCCTGTTCGGACATTTGAGGGGACGGAATATTTATGACTATTCCTAATTCATTGGCCCGAGCGGCCAGAAATGCCATCGAAACGTCGGCTATGCTGCGGGAAGCACCGCGACCGGTCGCGAAACCCAAGGCGCAATTGCGCCGCTACGAAGTCAGCAGCCTGTTGCCAAACGGCGACGTGGCTCAGACCCGTCACATCGCGCCCGCTCTGCCGATGTTCGAAGACGCCTTTTGCGCTTTTTCGCGTGGGTCGTTGGTTGAAACGGAACATGGGCCAATGGCGATCGAGGACCTGATGCCGGGGGACACGGTTCTGACGCAAGATGGCAGCTCGCAAACGGTGCTATGGAAAGGGTCAGTCACTCTGATCCCTGGGCGCGAAGATTCTCGCGGACGCACTCGTCCGTTAACGCGGATCATGGCAGATACATTCGGAATGCAAAAACCGATGTCAGGTGTAATCGCCGGACCCGCAGCGCGAATCGTGGGCGCTCCGGCGCATTTGCGGCACCTGCACGGCGGGGAACCGATTCTCACGCCAGTTTCTGAATTTCAGGACGGGATGGGTGTAATTGAAACAATGCCTCCAACGCCTGTCGAACTGTTTCACATTTGCCTGAAACGGCATTCCGTTATTCGTGTAGATGGTTTACAGTTCGAAACATATCACCCAGGTGTGAACGCGGTTCGCATGATCAGCCATTCGTTGCGGTCGATTTATCTGAACCTGTTCGCTCACATCGAGTCGCTCAACGATTTCGGTCCGCTGCTGATGCCACGCGCCGGAGACGGAGAGATCGACGCGATGTCGGCCTGAGTGTGATAATGGGTACTGCATTATGGGGGGCATCATGCAGCTGGTATTAAGTTGGGTTCTATCCCTTGCGGTGGCTGCAATGCTGCCACCAATCACCGCACAGCCGAAACGTGTGGGCGTTACGCCATCCGGTTCATGCGTTCTTCCAGAACGTCGAACGGCACGCCTGGCTCGTCTTTTGCGCCGCGGATGACAAGCGAAGTCTTGACGCTGGCCACGTTGGGCGTGGTCAGCAGTTCACCGGTCAAGAATTGCTGAAAACTGCTGAGATCAGGTGCCACGCATTTCAGGATGAAATCGACCTCGCCATTCAGCATGTGGCATTCCCGGACCAGCGGCCATTCGCGGCAGCGTTCTTCGAACGCGCGCAGCTCGGCTTCGGCCTGGCTGTCCAGACCGACCATGGCGAAGACTTGCACCTCAAAGCCCAACTCACGTGAATTGACGTCGGCGTGATACCCGGTGATATAGCCGGATTCCTCAAGTGTGCGCACCCGACGCAGACACGGCGGCGCCGAAATGCCGACCCGTTTGGCCAGTTCAACGTTAGTCATGCGACCGTCTGCCTGCAATTCCGCCAGAATCTTGCGATCAATGTCATCCAGCCGAGTCGTGACCATAGAATGCTCCTGGTTTTTCGGTTCTTATATCAGCCCCCTAAGCGCGCGCAATAATGTTTCGCACATGCGCAATTTTCTTTGTTTTCTAATCACTCAATTGCTTAATGTGCAGCGCAGGGGATCACAATCAGGATGGGGGTTTAAGCCGGGTCAGTCGATCGCTATATCGGGGCGACGGGCTAAACGCCCAATTCAGGCAATTCGAGCGGGGATAGCATGGCCGACACACGACACACTAAGGTTCTGATCATCGGGTCAGGACCTGCAGGATACACCGCAGGGGTTTACGCCAGCCGCGCCATGCTAGAACCCATTCTAGTTCAGGGGATCGAACCTGGCGGTCAGCTGACTACAACGACGGAGGTCGAGAACTGGCCCGGCGACACCGAGGTTCAGGGCCCGGACCTGATGGTGCGCATGCAGGACCATGCAAAGGCAATGGGCTGTGAGGTGATCGGCGACATCATCAGCGATCTGGATCTCAGCCAGCGCCCGTTTACAGCCAAGGGCGACAGCGGCACGACTTACACCGCAGACGCGGTTATTCTGGCCACTGGTGCGCGTGCGAAATGGCTTGGCCTACCGTCCGAAGAGAAATTCAAAGGCTTTGGCGTCTCGGCCTGTGCCACCTGCGACGGGTTCTTCTATCGAGGACAGGAAATCGTGGTCATCGGTGGCGGCAACACTGCTGTGGAAGAAGCTCTGTTCCTGACCAACTTCGCCAGCAAGGTGACCTTGATCCACCGCCGGGATGAGTTGCGGGCCGAAAAGATCCTGCAAGACCGGCTGATGAAAAATGAAAAGATCGAACCGTTGTGGTTCCACGAATTGGACGAAGTGATCGGAACGGACGCGCCTTTGGGCGTGGAAGGCGTTCGCGTCAAGCACGTTAAAACCGGCGAGATCACGGAAATCCCTTGCAAGGGTGTTTTTGTCGCCATAGGCCACGCCCCTGCGAACGAGCTGGTCAAGGAGACGCTGGAAACCCATATGGGCGGCTATGTCGTCACCAAGCCGGGCACAACTGAAACGTCGGTTCCCGGCGTGTTTGCGGCAGGTGATCTGACAGACCATGTTTACCGTCAGGCCGTCACAAGCGCTGGCATGGGCTGTATGGCCGCACTGGATGCCGAACGTTTTCTGGCAGAAAACGAATAGTAACGATTTTTGGTCCCCGGCACGGGTCGGGGACTACGCCCCTCCGCCTTGACCCTTTCACAGTGCCGTATCAGGATTGCTGCAGAACGGGCGAAACACGGGTGAGCTTTTGAACAACGCTCTTTGGCGCGGCGGGTGGGCAACCCGACTTCGGATCGGCAGCGGCCTGATCCTGTTTGTTTTCGCGTTTTTTCACTTCATCAACATTGGCCTTGGCCTGTTTCACACCGATTATCTGCACGGAATGCAAGACGGTCGGAAAGAGGTGACGCGCCACGACGCCATGAGCGTGCTTCTCTACGCGGCGCTGTTCGTTCATGCCGGTCTTGCCCTGGTATCTATCGCGCAGCGCAGGACATTGCGCATGCCATTCAGCACAGCACTTCAGGTGGTGTTGGGCCTGCTGATCCCCTTGCAGCTGATCTCGCACATCATTCACACCCGGGTCGCGCATGAGGTTTATGACGTCAATGACGAGATGGGATACATCATCATCCTGATGTGGCCCAGCATTGCGGTCTGGATGCAAAGCGCGCTACTGCTGGTTGTCTGGGTGCATGGCTGCATCGGCCTGCACATGTGGCTGCGGTTGACAAAATGGTGGTCGCGTACCGCACCTTACCTGATCGGCGTTGCCGTCTTTGTGCCTCTGTTCGCGCTGGCTGGCCTTCTGACCGAAGGCCGTCGCATCTGGGCCGACTTCGCCGACGAGTTTCTGCGCGAGCAGTATATCGAGCACTACAACTGGCCGTCTCCCGAAGCTTTTCAAACCCTGTTCAGCGTCAAGGACAATGCCCTGATGGCCTTTTGGCTGGCACTTGGCGCAACAGGTCTGGTTTTCATCGGACGCAAACTCTGGCGACGCAGGCATTCGGTGCGCGTTTCCTATGCCCTAGGTCCGGATGTAGTCGCGGAAAAGGGAATGACGCTGCTTGAGATTTCCCAAGCCAACGGCGTGCCCCATGCGGCCCTATGCGGCGGTAAAGGACGCTGCACCACATGCCGCGTCATTGTCGAGGATGGCGGTAACGCGCTGCCGCCACCCAGCGACGTCGAGGCGCGCAGTCTGGCCGCTGTCGGCGCGTCCCCCCAGACGCGGCTGGCCTGTCAGATCCGTCCAACCGAGCCGACCACCGTCTTTCGTGTTTTCCGGCCGGATGGCGGCCGCATCCGTGGACACGCCAGCCAAGGAGAGGAACGCCAACTGGCGGTGTTGTTTCTGGATATGCGCGGCTTTACCGCCCGCACGACGGGGCAGTTGCCCTACGACATCGTGTTTCTGCTCAACCGATTCTTTGATGCGGTGGTGCCAGCCATTACAGACGAAGGCGGCATCGTGGACAAATATATGGGCGACGGTCTGTTGGCGGTTTTCGAGAAACGCGATTCTGCGGCCTCTGCTCGCGCTGGGTTAAATGCGGCGATAGCGATCAGCCGGGCGCTGGATCTATTCAACCAACAGCTTGAGGCTGAAGGAAGCCCCGGAATTCGCATCGGAATGGGCCTGCATCTTGGCGACCTGGTTCTTGGTGAAATCGGCGCACAAGGACATGCCGCAAAAACAATCATCGGCGATGCGGTCAATGTAGCCAGCCGTCTTGAGAGCGAAACCAAAGCTCTAGGAGTTGAACTGATGGTTTCTAACGAATTACTGCGCGCCGCAGATGTAGATGTGGCACAGGCAGATATCCGAGCTCTCGAGCTGCGTGGCGTCTCGGCGCCGATTCCTGCTCTGCCAGTGATGCGCGCCTCGCAACTAGAGCCAAACGTACAAAAACAGGAACAGTCATACTCTGCGTGAGGGAATTAATTCCATTCCATAGAACCATGTTACACGGCGTGCTTCCAAGTCAGAAATTCCTTCCAATTCGGAAAAAATCAGCGCATATCCTCCTTTGTTTCATTGACGCCGGTGGACTTTGCCTAACAGTCGGTGCAAACGCACCAAAAATGCCACTACCCACTGGCTAATCAACACTGCGATAAGAGTATTCCAATGACGATGTTAAGCAATCTGGCCCCAATCCCGGAACTTTATGTGTCCTATGAGTCTGCTCAGAAACTTAAGTTCGAAG